>CAYRNE010000006.1:0-20707 GCA_964425245.1 uncultured Devosia sp. | reverse complement strand
CCTCGCCGACGATCGGGTCCTTGTACTGGGAAATCTGGTAGCCCTGCGGCAGGTCCGGATAGAAGTAGTTCTTGCGGTCGAAGATCGAGCGCTTGTTGATCTTCGCCTTGAGGCCCAGCCCGGTCCGCACCGCCTGCCGCACGCACTCATCGTTGATCACCGGCAGCATGCCCGGCATCGCCGCATCGACGAAGCTGACATTGGCGTTGGGCGGCGAACCGAAATCGGTCGCGGAGCCGGAGAACAGCTTGCTCTCGGAAAGCACCTGCGCGTGAACTTCCATCCCGATGACGATTTCCCAGTCGCCGGTGGCTCCCTTGATGAAGTTCCTGGGGTTGGGCGTACGCGTATCGACGATGGTCATCTATGGCTCGGAGTTCATTGGAACGGCGGTGAAATACCGGGTGGGAAGAGCCAGCGCAACCGGCTGGCGCCAACAGGGCTTGGCTGGCAGACTGGGCCAATGCACAGCTACACATGCAGCGAAGGGATCGATCTGCGTTGCCGAAATCATCAATGGCAGCCGTTGCAGCTGCAGGAGCCGCGGTAGGCATCGTTCTTGGTTCTAGCGTCGTCACTCGATGGGGCGGCGAAATCGGCGTCTTCGCGACCTCGACAGCCAACTGGACGCCGCTTACAAGAGGTACTTTGGCCCCGGGGCCATCGGGCTGAAATTGGAGATAGTGAAGGGGCACTAGCCGCCTTGGCGATGGGCGTCGCCGGGCCGCCTACTCCACGTCCGTAATCGCGCCGCGGAACGGCTGCAGCTTCTTTTCGAGCCGGATCGAGAGCTGGCCGGGCTGGCCGGGCTGCCCCTCCGACTTCAAGACGAGGATCTGGTAGCCCTGGTGCTGGTAGAAATTCACTGCGCGCACGTTGTCGGCGAGGGTATCGAGCTGCACGCGGTCCGCGCCCTGCAGCTCGAGCATCGATTCCATGCGGCGCAAGAGCGCCGAACCGATGCCGTGGTTCTGCAGCAGCGGCGTCACGAAGAGATAGGGGATATAGGCTTTGCCGCGCTGGCGTGCACACCATCCGACGGGGACGCCCTCGGCCTCGGCGACGATCGTCCGGTCGAGCAGCTCGCGCACGGCCGCGCTCAGCCTCCGCCGCTCGTTCTCCCGGTTTGCGGCCGGCCCGGAAAGGAACGGCATGAGGTCGCGCTCCCATGCAACGAAGCCGATATCGGCGAGGGTCTCGACCTCGCTGGGCAGTGCCTTCCGGATGATGAGGTCGCGCGTAGACGCCATCGCTACTCCAGCCGCTTTCGTGCGGCGATGATGCCTTTCTCGTAGTTGATATTCCAATCGATCAGCGCACTCCAGATCAAAGCGGCCTGATCCTCATCAAGATCGAGCTCGGCAGCGCGGCTGCGCTGCTTGTCGATCACCGCCTGCGTGCGCACCGGGTCGTTGGCCTCGTGCGGGTCGGTCTTGATCTCCGCCATACGCGTTACGTAGCGATGGCGCTCTGCGAACAGCGCGATCAGCGCCTGATCGATGCGGTCGATCTCCGCGCGCACGTCGTCCTTGGTTTCACACTCGGCTGGGGCTTTGTTCACGGGCCGTCCTCTGACGCTTTCTCCGCGTTTGGTTTGCACCCGGCTCCGTTCGATTTCAACCGTTGACGAATGGCCCCATACGGGTGCAGCCGGATGATGCCGGTCAGAGAGCGAACCGATGCCACCGAGACTGTCACCGCGACTCCAGGAGATCATCGATGCGCTGCCGCTTCGCGCCGGCATGCGTGTCCTCGAAATCGGCTGCGGTCCCGGTGCGATGGCGCGGGAGATCGTCCACCGGATCGGCGATGGCCATGTGCTTGCGATCGACCGTTCGGCGACCGCAATCCGGCAGGCTGCGGCCGCATGTCGTGCCGAACTGGCGTCGGGCCACCTCGAACTGCGATGCGTCGCTGCCGAAGACCTTGTCCTCGGCGCAACCGACGCATCGTTCGACATTGCGGTCGCCGTTCGCGTCGGCGCGCTGGACGGCCGCCATCCCGAGGCTGGTGTCGCGGCGCGGCGGCGGATTGCTGCTGCGCTCGTTCCGGGCGGACGCCTCTTCATCGATGGCGGCGAGCCTCTGCGCGAAGTAGTGCTTCCACGATAGGGTGGCCCCTTCCCGTTTCCCGGAGGCGGTGCTATTCAGCGGTCCGTTCAGCGGCGCTGCGTTGGCGCGTCGCCGTGTTAGGGACTGCCCCATGTCCAGCATTGTGGAGACCTGCTGAGGCCTCATCCACCCGGAGCGTGCCGAGGAAAAGCCGTTGGCGCCTATCCGTTCGAGCATGCCCGCCGAGAGTGGGATGAGGTCGTTGCCACCAGCCGCCGCCGGGCGCGATGCCGGCGGTGCGCTCGCGCATGCATCCAGGGTCTTCACATCATGGATATTTCGAGAGACGAGCAGCGCGTGCTCCACGCGCTGGCGCAGGGCGGCTGCATTCACGCCCTCAAGGACTACAAGGGCCGTATCGCAACGGTCGAATGCTATAATCGCCATGGCTGGCTCATGAGCCAGTGCAACCTTCGCCTGTTCCGCAAGCTGAGGAACAGGAAGGCGATCGCGAGCAGCGATGGCCAGCCTTACCGCATCACCCGCCGCGGGCTGGAACTCGTGCGCAGCGAATTCGACAATCGATGAAGCCTGGGGGCGGCTCGCCGGCGGGCGGGCCGCCCCCGCTCGGCTGGCGCCGCGCAACCGGGGCGTAAGCTATCGGCGGCTCCGCAGCAGCCGGTCCTTGGCCGCGTTGATCTTGGCCGCGAGGTAGTTCGAGCCACCCTGGTCGGGATGCACGCTCTTCATTAGCCGGTGGTGCGCCTCGCGAATCTCGTCGGGGGTCGCGCCCGGCCTGAGTCCCAGGACCTCGTAGGCCTCCTCGTCGGGGTCGAGGCCTGCCGATCCCGCTCCGTCCGTCCCTTCCGTACCCGCCGTTCCGTCGCCCTCGAAGTACGCGCGCCATCCGGCCCGGTTCTTGTCGAGCCAGGTTTCGAGCAGAGCGAGACTGTCGGGATCCACCGCCACCTCCGCGAGCAGCGACCGTGTCTCCTGCGGGCCGAGGTCGGCAAGGTTTGCGCCCTTGAAGGCGCCGGCGACCACCCTGCCCTCGATCTCGCTGGTATCATGATCCAGCGTCATCTCGATGAACCGGCTGCGCACCGAAGACTCATTGTCCTCGCCGAGGCTGGTCCCCTCGAAGCTCCAGGGGCCGATGCGGCCGTACTTGAGGATCATGAAGGCGAAGTAGCCCGTGAAGGTCGCGATTCCGACTTGCCCGCGCGCCAGCAGGTAGGCCGTCACCAGAGCGACCGTGCCGCCGACGATGTAACGCAGATAGCGGGCGAGCTTCCTGAGGTCGGCCTTGCGGAGATATTGCAGCAGTACCAGCAGCCCGACGAGTGCGGCGCCGCCGATGAGCACGTAGTTCATCGGTCGAGCTGCTCGAGCAGCCGCTGCGCCGACCGGCTCTGCTGCAGCCTGAGGGCCTGCCGGCCGCCGGTCGCGTATGCGGCGACGGCGCGAAGCAGCGCCGCGAGCTCGGCGGGCGCGCTCGAATCGAATCGCGCCCAGGCGCCCTTGCTCAGCCGCGCGAACTCGCGGAAGGCCCGCTCTACCATCGGGTCGTGGCCCTCCTGGAAGATGAAGATCGGGCAGCCGAGCAGGCCAAGTTCCCCCGCCTTCTGCGCCAGCGCGTCGACGCTCTCCTCCATCGCATCGCCGACATAGACGACGGCGCTAATCTTGCGCCGCGAGTGCTCGGCGCGTGCGTGCGAGAAAACCTTGCCGATCTGGGTGTTGCCGCCGCGGCAATCGATGCCGGTCATGAGGCGGGCGAGCGCGCCCGCGTCGCGCACCCATTTCGAGGCCCGGCATTCACCGAAACCGCGGAAGTAGAGGAGCTGCACCTGGAGCGACGTGGTGTCGCCGATCGACCTGAACATCTCGGCCTGCAGCTTGCAGGCGAGGTCCCAGGTAGGCTGCCGGCTCATGGTGGCGTCGAGCGCGAAGAGCAGCCGGCCCTCCTGCCCCGGCGGGTTCGCCCTGCCGAGCGCGTTGACCTTCTCGATGAAGGCGGCGATGTCGGAACTGCCGGTGCCGGCCTCGTCCCGGGCAACCGGCTTGGTACCGCTGGACGTGCTTACGCGTCGATCATTTGCCATCTCACCGGGAATATGTGGCTCCGGGCCGGGCTCCGCAAGCTACGGTGCCGTCACGCTCGGGACACATCGGAGCGCGTCAATGCTCGCCCCCAGGGCAGCCCGTGGCGCTGCCCCGCGGCAGGGTATATCAAGCGCGCCATGAGCACGACATTCATCGACCCCAAATCCCTCTCGCTCGAGGAGCTCGAAAACGGCGCGGTCCTCGCTCCTCGTTTCGACGCCCAGGGCCTCGTCACCACCATTGCCGTTGACGCGGCTTCGGGCGAGGTGCTGATGCTGGCGCACATGAATGCCGAGGCGCTGGCGCTCACCCTCTCGACCGCCGAGGCGCACTACTATTCACGGTCACGGCAGCGGATCTGGCGGAAGGGCGAAACATCGGGCGAAGTGCAAAAGCTCGTCGAGGCGCGGGTCGACTGCGACCAGGACGCGATCCTCTTGATCGTCGAGCAGACCGGGCGCGGCGCCGCCTGCCATACTGGCCGGCGCAGCTGCTTTTACCGGCGCGTCGACAGCGACGGCCACCTCAAGGACGCCGGCACGCCGAAGCTGTTCGATCCCCGCTCCGTCTATGGAAACGCCGGGTAGCTGCTCCGCGCGTCAGCCGCGCCGCTCGAACAGCGGCACCAGCAGCAGCCCGGCAACAAAGCCGCCGATGTGCGCCTCCCAGGCGATCGGCAGGCGTTCGCCGCCCATCACCAGCGGCAGCAGCGGCACCGCCGCGTTGAGCGCGAGCCAGACGATCGTGAAAAGGCGCGAACGGGGGTTGCGGAACAGCTCCCCCAGGCTCGCGAGCCGCCGGCCCACGACGACCGGCCGGCCGCTGACCGGGTCCTGCATGATCACCGGCGGCTGGAAGATGAAGCGTACCGCGGCGCCGGTGAGGCCTGCCACCCCGCCCGAAGCGCCGACAAGGAACCTGCCGTCATAGAGCGAAGTGGCGGTGAAGGCGGCGGCGCCTGCTGCGGCGCTCACGAAGAACAGCACGACCATCGGCGCCGCGCCGTAGCGCCGGGCCACCGGGGTCGCGAAGATCGCGAGCCAGGCGGTATTGATCAGGACGTGCTCCCAGTTGGCATGCAGCAGCGCATGCGTGAAGGGCGTCCAGATCAGCGGCACCCAGGCAGCCGGATCGGCCGCGCCATAGACGAACCGCAGCGGGACGAACCCAAGCCAGAAGGTTAACTCATTGAGACCGCGCTGGCCGAGCAGGCCCGCCCCCAGATGAATGGCGAGCAGGAGCAGGCAGAGCGCTGTCACGGCGCCGGGGAGCAGGAAGACCGGCTGGCGGCCGGCCGGTCCCTGTTCTTCTGCCGATTTTCCGTCGTCGGTCACCGGGTCGCCTGCCTCGCCGGCCCCATCGTGCCGTGTCCCGAACTTATCCACATTGCAGCGCCAGCGTTAACCCTAACAAACCTTTAAAGGCGATTTTGTCGCAAGGGTTTGCGACTGTGCGGCGGGCGGCGGAAAGCACCGGCCGGTGCGGCCTGCCGTGGCTTGGGACAGGGTCGGTTATGCAGAAGGCGAGCACCAGAACGCTCTACGACTATTGGAACGCGCTCAGGGGCTCGCGCAGCGCGCCCGAACGCCGCGACATAGACCCGACTCGCATCCGCGGCGCGCTCGGCAACACGTTCATCCTCGAGCTCAACGAGGGCAACGAATACGACTTCCGCCTCGCCGGCTCTCATATCTGCGCCGCCTATGCGCGCGAATTGAAGGGCCGCTCGTTCTCGCGGTTATGGCATGCCCGCGACCGTGAGGCGATCGACACACTCATCCGGGCCGTTACCGAAGACCATGCTGTCGCCCTCGTCACGTACCAGGGGATCACCGCCATCAACACGAAGGTGGCGCTCGAGGCCATTTTGCTCCCCATCCGCCACAACGGATCGACAACGTCGCGGCTGCTGGGCGCGATCACGGCAATCGACGAACCCTACTGGTTCGGCGCGCAAGCCATTCTCGAGCAGCGCATCACCGGCCTCCGACTCATCTGGCCGGACGATGTTTCGCTCGAGGACATGGCACGGGATATCGCAGCCACGGTGGCGACGTCCGGGCGCGAGCCGGCGGCAGTCGGAGCAATGAGCGCGCCGGTACCGATGGCAGCCACGGTGTTCGGCCGAGCGGCACGCCGTTATGCCCATCTCGCGGTGATCGACGGCGGCCGTTCCTGACCTGCACCCGAAGCAATCCGGGGCTGCCCCATCACCTTCGGTTAACCACAAGGCATTAGTGTCTGAGCCGATACGTCCGTTCCGGATTACTCGGCTTCGAATGCTTGGCGACACTCCTCTGCAGCAGCCTCTCCCGGCGCCTGCCCGCAACTATGCGCTGCTTCCCCGTTTTCAGCGGGTGAAGGTTTCGGTGCTCGGCCGCTACATGCTTGCGGACCGGCGCGAGTTTCCCTGCCAGGTGCTGGAGATGTCGCCCGGGGATGCCGTGGTTATCGCCCCGGTTCCCGGTAATGTCGGCGAGAGGGTCATCGCCTATCTCGACCACATCGGCCGCATCGAGGGCTCGATCAAGGAGCTGATCGACGGCGGCTTCGTGACGGAGGTCATTGCGTCGAGCCGCAAGCGCGACAAGATGGCGGCACAGCTCACCTGGCTCGCCAACAAGGATATCCTCGGCCTGCCGGAGGATCGCCGACACGAGCGCGTCGTCCCGGACAACCGCCATTCCACGGTGGTGCTCGACGACGGCCGCCGCTACAATTGCAAGATCATCGACATCTCCCTCTCGGGAGCGGCGATCGAGCTTGCCGTCCGCCCGGCAATGGGAACGCCGGTGACGCTGGGACGGATGCGGGCCCGCGTGGTCCGGCATTTCCCCGACGGGATTGCCGTCGAGTTCGCTTCGGCGCAGGAAATGCTCACCGTTGTTCAGCAGAACCTCAGGATCAACTGAGGTTCGGTTCCGCACCGCTGCCAAATGCGTGACAACGTGGTCACAAGCCGATCAAATTTAGCGTGAGGACGGAACTTTTCGGTTAACAGGGACTTAACGCGCCCCCGCGACTTCGACTAAAAATTACGTCGGAGTCTTCGGAGCGGGGCAATTCGTGTCGGGCATCGTGGTCTCCAACAGGGGGCTACGGGGATGCCTATCAAATCAACGATAAGAATCGCAGCTGCGGCTGCGATCCTCATGACAGGGTCTGCGCTCGGCCAGTCCGTCACGCCTGTCGATTTCTCCAACGCGGCATTTGCGCCTACGCTCGGTCCGACGGCCATTCCGATCGGGCATGCCGAGTTCTGCAAGGTGCACCGGGAGGAATGCGGAGCCTACGACAGTCCTGACGAGGTCATGATGCTGACCGAGCATCTCTGGAACGATCTGGTCAGGATCAACAACCGCTTCAACGGCGAGATCGTCCCGATCACGGACCAGGATCTCTACCAGGTGGGCGAATTCTGGACCTATCCGGACGGCTACGGAGACTGCGAGGACTTTGCGCTCGCCAAGCGCCGCGCGCTCATCGAAAAGGGGTGGAGCGCCAGTACGCTGCTGATCGCCGTGGTGCGGGAGCGCAGCGGCGCCGGCCATGCAGTTCTCATGGTGCGGACCGACCGCGGCGACCTCATCCTCGACAACCAGGACAGCAGGATCCGGGTGTGGAACGAGACGCCCTATCAGTTCGTCAAGCGCCAGTCGCAGGCAAATGCCGGCGAGTGGGTTCTGATCGAAGACAGCCGCGGCGTGACGACAGTGGCTTCGACGTCAAACTGACAGTCGGCAAAGTGCTTCAGCTGTAGCTGGGCCGGTCTGCGCGACCGGCTCTCTTTTTTCCGGGACGAGCTCAGCCGGTTATGGCCACGTAGCCGCCGACCGCGATCAGGCCGGTGATGAAGGCCCAGCCGAAGGCGACGAACGCCGAAACCAGAGCCGAACTCACGGACAACGTGCCGTCCCTCTCCTGTCCCCAGCCGATCTGGAGCAGGATATACGGCCCGCAGACGAAGCTCACGGCGAGATGACCGAAGCTATGGAAGATCGTGCGGCCATCGTAGCGGAGCATGGCCGGTTGCTGCCAGATACACTGGTACAGGTGAGTCCCGGCGCCGGCGATCGCCACTCCGACCGCCATGATGAACCCGGCCAGCAAAATCTCGTCGAGCATGATGTCCGCCCAGCCAACGGCCGAATTCGGCCCCTCGTTAACCCTTCATTAATCATATGGCGGGCCCAATCGGCTGTCACGCTCCCTCCGTCGGGCTGGTTAATCCATGGCCGCCGCCTCCTCCGTTTCGTCGAAAAGCCAAGGCGCGCAAGGGTTTGTCTATAACCTGAGCGCGATTGCCCTGGTTGCTGCGCTCATCGGACTCGCCCTTGCCTATGCCATTGATGCTGCGGGCCGGCAGGCGCGGGTGCCTCCGCACCGGACCGACGCCGAAACGACGCTGTCCCGCTCGCTGGGCGGCAGCGAACTCCAGATTCCCTTGTCGTGGTTCCGCTACGCCGAGGACCGGGTCGAGGGCTTCGCCAAGCAGATCGACCTGCACCTGATCGTGCCGATCGGGCCGGGCGGCGCCCGGCGCGGTGTCGACGTCACCCTCGTCCCCCGCAGCGCGGTACGGCCGAGCGCGCGTCTCCTCGACGGCGTCTATCTGCACATGTTCACGGATGAGGAACGGGAGGGGCCATCAGGGCTCGTCGGCAAGCCGCTGCGGCGGGCCGAAGGCTTCGAAACGGAGACGGTCTGGTACGACCCCCTCTCGGCCGATCCGTTCGTCGCCAAGTGCAGCGATCCGATAGCTTCCGGAAAGAGCCGGTGCCTCCGCACCGTGCAGCTCGCGCCCGGCGTCGCCGCCGTCTATGCTTTCGACGCGGAGCTGCTCGAGCGCTGGCGGGATTTCGACGGGCTCATGCGTCCCATGCTCGTCAGGATCGGCGCCCTCGAGCGCTAGTGAATATCCTCGAGGTCGACGTCAAGGATCGCCATCTGGAAGTTGTAGGAGCGGTCGCCGTCCTCGTCGTCGACGTAGATCAGCCCCAGAAACTCCTCGCCGACATAAACTTCGACGGAATCGTCCTTCTTGGCGCGCGGCCGCACGTCGATCGCCCGGTTGCCGAACTTGGCCTGCAGGAACTTCTGGAGCTTGATGATTTCCGGGTGGTTCACGAACTGCTCCTGGGCTGTCTTCGGGGTCGCAACAATAGGCATTGCGCGCGCGGCGGCAATCCTCACCGTTCCTTTTTCCCGCTCCACAGGGCGGAAATGCGACGGCTCAACCGCTGAGGTCCGCCGTCAGCCCCAGGTGATCCATCGCGGAAGACGGCTGCGCGTTGCCCGCCTCGCCGATCACCTTTGCCGGAACGCCGGCGACGGTAACGCGCGGCGGTACCTCCTTGACGACCACCGACCCGGCGCCGATCCGCGCGCAATCGCCGACCTTGATATTGCCGAGTACGATGGCGCCGGCGCCGATGAGAACGCCGTTGCCGATTTTGGGATGCCGGTCTTCCTCAGATTTTCCGGTGCCGCCCAGAGTAACCCCCTGGAGGATCGAGACATGATCGCCGATGACGGCTGTCTCGCCGACCACGAACCCGGTCGCGTGGTCGAGCATGATGCCCTTGCCGATGCGGGCCGCCGGATTGATGTCGACCTGGAAGACCTGGCTCGAACGGCTTTGCAGGTATAGCGCGAATTCCTTGCGCCCGGCGTGCCACAGGGCGCTCGCGAAGCGATGCGTCTGGATTGCCTGGAAGCCCTTGAAATAGAGGAACGCGTCAACCGCCTTGTGGCAGGCGGGGTCGCGCTCGAGCGTCGCCGACAGGTCGGCACGTGCCTCAGCGCCGATTTCCGCCCTGATCTCAAGAGCATCGGCGAAAGCCTGCCGGATGATGTCGCCCGAGACGTCGGAGTGATGGAGCCGTTCGGCGATGCGGTGAGCCAGCGCCTCCTCGAAGCGCTCGTGGTTCAGGACGCTAGTGTAGACGAGGTGCGCCAGCGCCGGTTCTGCGGCAGCAACTGCCGCGGCGCCGGCAACTACGGCGTCCCACACGGGGTCCATCGTCGCGACGGTCGCGGATTTCTTGGCGGCAATGCTCATCTCGCTCTCTCCATCGTCGAAAGACGATATAAGCTGAATGCGTCTTCGCAACCAAGTCTTGTGCCGGATAATTGGTTCATATTTTCCTCGGGCGGGGCGCTATGCCGCATTTTGGGCCAAAAATTCCAGCGAGCGCCGCTTGAATTGCGGGTCTCCCGTCGCGCGCAGATGGTCGCGCCGCGCGATGACGAACGCTTCGCCCCGCGGCAGCAGCGCCGCAAGCGGGGCCGCCGGACCGGCCATTTCGTCGCGCTCGCCGTTTGCCACCAGCACCGGTACCGCGATCGAGCGCACCTGCTGCTCCGACATGGGCTCGCGCGAGGTCACCATGCAGGCCGCGAGGGCTGCCCGGTCGGCCTTGTTGTGATCGGCAAAAAGGCGGAACTGACGGCCCGTCCGCCCCGTCACGCTGTCCAGCGATTCGGCGGTCAGCGCATCGATGATCTCCTCGGAATCGGCTAGCCCGGAGATCAGGTTCATACCCATCCCGCCCCAGATTTCGCATTGGACGCGCCGGGGGTGGGCGAGCGCGAGGAATGCGGCGATGCGGGCGCCCATGGAATAGCCGAGCACCGGCGCCCGCTCGATGCCGAGGTGATCGAGAAGGCGGCGCGCGTCCTCCGCCATTTCGTGGGCGTAGTAGAGGTTCGCGTCGTAGAGCTTGCGCGAGTCGCCATGTCCGCGATTGTCGTAAGTGATCGCCTGGTAGCCGGCGCCGGTCAGGGTTTCGACCCACCCAGTGTCGACCCAGTTGATCCTGCCCGAGGACCCGAAGCCGTGGATCAACAGTATTGGGCGCCCTTCCCCATGCACCTCGTAGGCAATCGCGATTCCGTCGGAAAGAAAGCTCGGCACGGGTCGTTCCTGTCGTTCGCGCGGGTGCCTTAACAGCCTTATCGGCCCGATCCAAGGGCGGCACGGCCGGTCCGACCACGCCCGCTCCCGCTTCTTTCCTTTGCAGGGCCCCTCCGCTATGGTCCCGCGCGTTTCGGACTTCGCACAACGGATCGTATCCATGGCCCACGAGAGCACGCCGCACTTCCATAACACCGACGGGCTCGAGCGCATCGAGGTCGGCTCGAAGGAGTTCAAGTGCATCGGTGCGCTGCCGCCATTCGATCACCCGCACATCTATATCGACATGGGCGACGAGAACGAGATCGTGTGCTCCTATTGCTCGACACTCTATGTCTTCAATCCCGACCTTCCGGCGGGGACGTCGCAACCCCTTTCGGCCGTCTATCACTCTGAGGCCGCCTAGCGCACGATGGCCGCGGCCGGGCGCACGATCTATGTGGCGGGCGCCGGGATTGCCGGGCTGACGCTTGCCCTCGCGCTCGCCAAGTTCGGCGCGACGGTGGTGCTGCTCGAGCGGAACAAGTCGATCCAGGAGCTTGGCGCAGGGCTTCAGATAAGCCCGAATGCGCGGCGCATTCTCAACCAACTCGGCCTCGATCGGCCGATGCGTTCGCGCTCGTTCGAGCCGACCGGGATCGACGTCTACCCATTCCGCGCGAGCAAGCCGCTGACCACGCTGGCCCTTGGCCCTACGGTCTCCCAGCGGTTCGGCGCACCATACACGGTCATGCATCGAGCCGACCTCGCTGACCTGCTCTACAAGGCCTGCAAGCGCTTTGCGAACATCGACGTGCTCTTCGGCGTCCGCACCTTCGACGCGATCACGCATGCCCGCGGCGTCTCGGTTATCGTCGACGAAGCAGGCGGTACGGCGCGCAGCGCCCGCGCCTTCGCCCTGGTCGGTGCCGATGGGGTCAATTCGCATACCCGCACCGGCATCGTCGGCGGGCCCGAGGCGGTCTACACCGGCTCCGTCGCCTGGCGCACCACGCTGCCCATCGACTCGCTCGAGTCCGTCCTGCTGCCCGACCGCGTCACCCTCTTGATGGCACCGGGCTATCACGCCGTCTGTTATCCCCTGCCCCACCGCAAGCAGGTCAACGTTGCGCTATTCGCGCGCGAGAAAGAGAAATCGGCGCTCGGCGAGAAGCCTCCGAAACAGCCGAGCCTTCCATGGGCGATGCTGCGCAGCCGGCATTTCGACAGGATCATCGAGGCCGCAGAGGGCGCATGGGGTTACTGGCCGCTCTCGACGGTCGAAACCGACGTCTGGCATCTCGGCGGCATCGGGATCATCGGCGACGCGGCGCATGCCATGCTCCCGCACCAGGCGCAGGGCGCGGCCATGGCCATCGAGGACGCCGCCATCCTCGCGCCGCTGCTGATGACCGAGCCCGACCCGGAATCGGCGTTCGTCCGCTTCACCGCCATGCGGCGCGCCCGGATCGCGAGGGTGCGGCGGTTGTCGAAGGCAAACGGCGCGATCTTCCATATGGAGTGGCCGTTTACGCTGGGCCGCGACGCAACGATCGCACTCCAGGGGCCGCGCGCCCATCTGAGGCGGCTCGAATGGCTCTACGGCTACGACGCGGCGCCCGATCCGACGGCATTGACGCGGCCGCGCGACACGTCGACGACGCAATAGGCACCTGCTGCGCTTGCGCAGGCTGCTCCGCCCGTGTCAATTGCCCGCACTTCAGGAAAGAAGCCCATAACGCATGCCGGTCTCCCCCCAATCGAACCTGACCCTGGCCTTCATCCTGGTCACCATCCTGCTCGACATGGTGGGCTACGGCATCGTGCTGCCGGTTCTGCCCAACCTGATCGGCGAGCTGACGGGCGGCAGCGTCGCCGAGGCGGCCGTGATCGGCGGCTACATGGTCTTCTTCTATTCGCTGATGCAGTTCGTATTCGGGCCGGTGCTCGGGAACCTTTCCGACCAGTTCGGCCGGCGTCCCATCCTGCTCATCTCCCTTGTCGGCCTGACGATCGACTACACGATCATGGGCTTTGCCCCGTCGGTGATCTTCCTCTTCATCGGCCACACCATCGCCGGCATTTCGGGCGCAGCGGTTGCGACCGCCACGGCCTACATTGCCGATATTACGCCGCAGGAGAAGCGCGCCCAGCGCTTCGGGCTCATCGGCGCGGCCTTCGGCCTCGGCTTCATTATCGGCCCGGTCGTGGGTGGCCTTCTCGGCGAGCTCGGACCGCGCTGGCCGTTCTATGCCGCGGCGGTGCTGGCGGCCGCGAACCTGCTGTTTGGCATCTTCGTCCTGCCGGAAAGCCTTGGCAAGAACAGGAGGCGCAAGTTCGACATCCGCCGCGCCAATCCGTTCGGCGCGCTCTGGGCCCTGAGCCGGAACCCGGTCGTGCTCTGGCTCCTGGCGACGCTCGGTCTGTTCACGCTGGCCGGCCAGTCGTTCCCGACCGTCTGGAACTTCTTCACGATCGAACTGCTGAACTTCTCCTCGAGCCAGATCGGCTACGCGCTCGGCGCGTTCGGCGTCGGTTTCGCCGCGAGCCAGGCGTTCCTCATCGGGCCGGTGACCAAGCGCCTCGGCGAGTGGCCCACCGTGGTCATCGGCATGGCCACCGCCGCCATCGCGATGATCGGAACGGCCTTCATTCATACGCCCGTCGGGCTCTATGGCTTTCTCATCTTCGGCTCGCTCGCCGGCCTTGCCGGCCCCGCGATCAACGCCCTCATGTCGAGGCAGGTGCCCGACGACGCCCAGGGAGAACTCCAGGGGGCGATCAACGCCACCAACTCGCTGACCGCGATCATCGGACCGCTGCTCTGGACCCAGCTCTTCAATTACTTCACGCAGGGACCCAACGGCTCGGCCACCTATTTCCCCGGCGCCCCCTTCGTCAGCGCCGGCGCGCTGGTGATCGTCGCCGCCTGTCTCTTCGCGTTCACCGTCTGGCGCTTCGATCTGGCGCACCGGCCGCCGGTCGCCAAGCACCCGCACCCGCACGAGCTTGGACAGCCGGGCCAGCAGGTCACCCCGCCGCACGAGGGGGATCAGGACGACACGCGGGCGCCCGAAATCAAGCGCTGAGGTTGAGGGTTACTTGCCGAGGGTCGACGGCCAGATGCCGTGCTGGTCGGGACCGCGGCCCTCGATCTCGAAGCCGTGCGCGCCGAAGAAGTCGCGCTGGCCCTGGACGAGGTTCGCCGTTCCCCGGGCCTGCCGGTAGCTGTCGAAATAGGCGAGCGAGGCCGATAGGCAGATCGTCGGGAATTCGTTGAGCGCCGCAGCCGCGACCACCTTCCGGAGCGACGGGTGCGCATCTTTCATGATCGCCACGAAGTCGGGAACCATCAGCAGGTTCGTTGCCTCGCCCTTGGCGTAGGCCGCCGACATCTGGTCGAGGAAGCGCGAGCGGATGATGCAGCCGGCGCGCCAGATTTTGGCGATGGTCGCGAGCGGCAGGTCCCAGCCGTGCTCGTCCGAAGCTTTCGACAGAACGGCGAAACCCTGCGCATAGGAGACGATCTTGCCCGCGAGCAGCGCTTTCTCGAGGTCGTCCATGGCGACGCCCGCGCTTCCCCCGCCCCGCGCCCCATAGACCCGCTCGGCAGCCACACGCTCATCCTTACGCGAGGAGATCGCGCGGGCGGCCACCGCGCCCTCGATGGCGGTCGCCGGGACGCCGAGCTGTTGCGCTGCGATGGCGGACCAGACGCCCGTTCCCTTCTGCCCTGCCCTGTCGACGATCAGCTCGACCAGCGGCTTTTTCGTCTGCTCGTCGATCGCCGCCAGCACGTGACCTGTGATCTCGATGAGATAGGAGTTGAGCGGACCGCCATTCCAGCTCTTGAAGACATCCGCGGCCTCGGCCGGTGCCATGCCGAGCCCGTCGCGCATGACGCCGTAGACCTCGGCGATCATCTGCATGTCGCCGTACTCGATCCCGTTGTGGATGGTCTTGACGAAGTGTCCTGCGCCCCCCTTTCCGAGATAGGCGCAGCAGGGCTCACCGTTGAACTTCGCGGAGATCGCTTCAAGGATCGGGCGAGCGTTCTCCCACTGCTCCCTGGCGCCGCCGACCATGATCGAGGGACCGTGCCGCGCGCCCTCCTCGCCGCCCGACACGCCGATGCCGAGGTAGCCGATGCCTTTGCCCCTGAGGTCCTCGAACCGGCGCTCCGTGTCGGAGAACAGCGAGTTTCCACATTCGAGGATGGCGTCGCCCGGCTCGAGCAGCGGCAGAAGCTGCCCGATCATATCGTCGACGGGCCTGCCTGCCTTCACCATGATGATCACGGAGCGCGGCCGCTTGATGGCGCCGATGAAGTCCGCGAGATCCGACTCCGGCACGACCCTGTCGCCGAGCCCCCCTTCGTTGGCGGTCCTTACGAACTCGTCGATCTTGCTCGCGGTGCGGTTGTGGACGGCAACCGTGTAGCCGTTCTCGGCGATGTTCAGGGCCAGGTTGGAGCCCATCACGGCCAGTCCGATCAGGCCGATATCCGCGGACGCCATCATCATACCTCGTTATGATCAATATAGCAGTCGAGCCCGCGACTTGCGGTCGCGGGTTCGCGCGGCACTCGACCACAAACCACCCCCCGGGGGAAGGGCGGGCGACGATTTTTTCGTGCTTGCCGAGACTTGCGCCGGGGCTTAGCCGTTTGGCCGTACCATCTTTCGCTGGCAACCGACGCGGAGCCGACCATGGATGCGCTATCGATGTTCAGCCTTGCAGGGCGGCGGGCCCTGGTGACGGGTTCGAGCCGCGGCATCGGCTTTGCCATTGCCGGCGCCCTCAGCGGCGCTGGCGCCGACGTGATCCTCAATTCGCGCGATCAGGTGGCGCTGGGACAGGCCTGCGACACGCTCGCCAAGAGCGGAGCCCGCGTCCGGGCGCTGGCGTTCGACGTGACGAGCGCCGGGAGCGTCGCCGAAGCTGTCGACTATGCCGAGACCGAAATCGGCCCCATCGACATTCTCGTCAACAATGCCGGCATGCAGTTCCGGGCACCGCTCGAGGAATTTCCGGAAGACAAGTTCGATCAGATCGTCGCCACCAACGTCGCCTCGGTCTTCACCGTAAGCAAGGCGGTCGGCCGCTACATGATCCGGCGCGGCCGCGGCAGGATCATCAACATCTGCTCGGTGCTTTCGGCACTGTCGCGGCCGGCCGTCGCGCCCTACGCGATGAGCAAGGCGGCGGTCGCGAACCTTACGCGCGGCATGGCGACCGACTGGGCCCGGCACGGGCTCAACGTCAACGCCATCGCGCCTGGCTACGTCCGCACGGAGCTCAACGAGGCGCTTCTCAAGGATGCGGAGTTCAACACCTGGGTGGAGCGGCGCACCCCGATGGGCCGCTGGGCCGACCCCTCAGAGCTCGGTGGGGCAGCCATCTTCCTCGCCTCCGATGCATCGAGCTTCGTCAACGGCCACGTGCTCTACGTCGACGGCGCCTTCACGGCGACCGTCTGAGCCGCGCAGGCCACTTGCATGCCTCTACGGCTATGCGAAAAACTCATCCCCCTTGGCGGCTTGACGATATTGTTTGGCGTGGCTATACGGCAATCAATAGCCGTATGGGTATTGATTTGCGATGCCGGAGGCTCACGACCTGCTCTTTCGCACTCTCGCCGACCCGACGCGCAGGGCGATTTTTGAACGACTCTGCCGTGAGGGCGAGAGAACGGTCGCGGCGCTGACCAAACAGGCCGGCGTCTCGCAGCCCGTGGTCTCCAGGCACCTTGCCCAACTCAAGCGCGCCGGCCTCGTGCGAGACCGTCAGGAGGGCAGGAACACCCATTACAGCGCCCAACTGGGCGCCCTCGTCCCGCTGGTCGACTGGACACGCGAAATGGCGGGATTCTGGCAGAGCCGGTTCGACGATCTCGAAGACCTTCTGAAGAGGATGGACCAATGAACCTCAGCAAGACGATCCGCGTCACGCACCGCTGGCTGGGCGCCACCCTGATTGCCCTTACTGTCGTCAACGCGGTCGCCTTCGGCATGGGGCACGCGATCCCGTGGCTCTACTACCTGCCGCTGCTTCCGCTCTTTCTCTCCATGCTGAGCGGTATCTACCTTTTTGTCCTGCCCTACATCGCGAGACATCGCGATGCGGGCTGGAAGGCGTAGCCGCATGCAGGAGCCGCGCACCGTCGTCGTGGAACGCGAAATCGCCCAGCCGGCGGAGAAGATCTGGCGCGCGCTGACCCAACCGCACCTCATCGAGCAGTGGCTCATGAAGAACGACTTCAAGCCCGTCGTGGGCCACACGTTCAAGCTGAGCCGGAAAGCTGGGCCCGAAGTACACGTCGTCATCGAATGCGAGGTGCTCGAGGTTGAGCCGAACGAGGCGCTCAGCTACCGATGGCAGGCTTTTGGTACGGATACCGTTGTCACCTTCACGCTGACCCCAACAGCAACCGGCACCCTGCTCCGCGTGGAGCAGGCGGGCTTCCCGGCCACCAATCGCGCCGCAATCAAGGGCGCGAACGTGTCCTGGCGGCAATTCCTCGGGCCCCTCGATGCGCTGGTCGCGCGTCTCTGACGCGCATCGCCGAGCAACAGGGCTATTCACAACCACACGATCAGGAGGACAGGTGATGCCGCAAGCCAAAGCCGCCAAAGCGCCGGCGAAGAAAAGCTCCCGGCAGGCGAAGAAGGTTTTTTCGGACGAAGAACTGGAGGCCATGCAGGCTGCGAAGGAGGAGCGCCGCAAGGGCAAGGATTCCGACGGCGAAGCGGACGTGCTCGCCAAGATCGCCGAAATGAGCGGCGCGGACCGCGAGATTGCGACGCGGATCCACGCCATCGTGAAGGAACATGCGCCGGACCTGACGCCGAGGACCTGGTACGGCATGCCTGCTTATGCGGGCAAGAACGGCAAGGCACTCTGCTATTTCACGCCCGCCCAGAAGTTCAAATCGCGCTACGCGACCTTCGGCTTCAACGAGGATGCGCAGCTCGACGACGGCAACATGTGGCCGACCTCGTTCGCACTCCTGAGACTCGGCGAAGCGGAGGAAAAGCGCATCATTGCGCTCGTGAAGGCCGCGGCAGGCTAGCGGCTGACCTTCGGCCCAGGCGAAGCGGGGCAATTTCCGCTTGGCCGTGAGACCGCGACGTGCTTTCTGGCGCGTCCGGCCGGGCCCGTGATTGCCGGCAATGCTGTCGAAATCGCGCCCGCCGGAACGACATTCACCGAAGATTGAGCAGGGAGCGATCATGGCTGAGGTTGATGCCGCCTACGGCGCAATCAGGATCCGCGGCGCCAGGGAGAACAACCTCAAGGATGTCTCGCTCGACATTCCCAAGCGGAAGATTACGGTTTTCACGGGCATTTCCGGTTCCGGGAAATCGTCGCTGGTCTTCGGCACCATCGCCGCCGAGAGCCAGCGGCTGATCAACGAGACCTACCCGGCCTTCGTCCAGCAGTTCATGCCGCACTACGGCCAGCCCGACGCCGACGCGCTCGAGAATATCTCCTGTGCCATCATCGTCGACCAGCAGCGGCTCGGCGGCAATTCGCGCTCAACGGTCGCGACCGTCACCGACGCGGCGCAGATGCTGCGGGTCATCTTCTCGCGCGCGGCCGAGCCGCGGCTCCCCTCGCCCGGGCTCTACTCCTACAACGACCCACGCGGCATGTGCACCGAATGCGAAGGCATCGGCCAGGTCGCGGCAATGGACATGAGCGCGGTGATCGACGAGTCGAAATCGCTCAACGAAGGAGCACTGCTCCCCAAGGACTTCGCGGTCGAAAGCTGGTGGTGGGAAATCTACCGCCACTCCGGCTTCTTCGACATGGACAAGCCCATCAGGAAATACAGCAAGGAGGAGCGGGAGAAGCTCCTCTACCTCGACGATGGCCGCAAGGTGAAGGTCGGCAAGATCGGCCTCACCTACGAAGGCGTGGTCGTCAAGCTCAAGAAGGGCCTGGGCTCGAAGGACCCCGAAAGTCTGCAGCCCCACGTCCGGGCCGAGTACGACAGGATTTTCACGCGGAAGGTCTGTCCGGTCTGCAACGGCACGCGCCTCAACCAGGCTACGCTCGGCTCGAAGCTCGAGGGCCGGAACATCGCCGAACTCTCGGCGATGCAGGTTTCCGACCTTGCGCCCTTCATCCGGTCGGTGAAGGCAAAGGAGGTTCAGCCGATGCTTGATGCTCTGGCGGCGCGGCTAGACAATCTCGTCACCATCGGCCTCGGTTACCTTAGCCTTGACCGCGAAAGCTCCACACTTTCCGGGGGCGAAAGCCAGCGCGTGAAAATGGTGCGGCACCTCGGCTCCTCGCTCACCGACGTCACCTACGTCTTCGACGAGCCCTCGGTCGGCCTCCATCCGCACGATGTGGGCCGTCTCGCGGGGCTGATGCAGCAGCTGCGGGACAAGGGCAACACCGTGCTCGTCGTCGAGCACAAGCCCGACATGATCGCGATCGCCGACCATGTGGTCGACATGGGCCCGCTCGCAGGATCAAAGGGCGGCGAAATCGTCTACGAGGGCGGTTACGCCGGTCTGCTCAAATCGGGGACGTTGACCGGAAAGCACATCAACCGCCATCAGCCGATCAAGGACAAGGTGCGGAAGCCGTCGGGCGAACCGCTTCGCGTTGCAAAGGCGAAGCTCAACAACCTCAAGAATATTTCCGTCGCGATCCCACGCGGCGTACTTACGGTTGTCACCGGCGTCGCGGGCGCGGGGAAATCGAGCCTGATCCAGGGCTGCCTGCCCCTCGCCTATCCGGAGACGGTCATCATCGACCAGAACCTCGCGCGCGGCTCACGGCGCTCCAACATCGCGACCTATACCGGTATCCTCGACAACGTCCGCAAGGCCTTCGCCAAGGCCACGGGTGAGAGCGCCGCGCTCTTCAGCGCCAACAGCAAGGGCGCCTGCCCCGACTGCAACGGCCTGGGCGTCATCTACACCGACCTCGCGCACCTCGACCCCATGGTCACCGAATGCGAGACCTGCCGGGGCAAGCGCTTCACCGAGGACGTGCTGCAACACAAGCTGCGCGGCTGTTCGATCGCAGACGTCTACGAGATGTCCGTCGCCGACGCGATCGGCTTCTTCACCGAGCCAGCGATCGCGCGAACGCTGAAAGGCCTCGACGACGTCGGGCTCGGCTATCTCACACTCGGGCAGCCGCTCTCGACACTCTCCGGCGGTGAGCGGCAGCGCCTCAAGCTTGCCGCCGAGCTCGGCAAGGAGGGTAACATCTACGTCCTCGACGAACCGACGACCGGCCTTCACGTGAACGACGTCGACACGCTCATCGGTCTCTTCGACCGGCTGGTCGACGATGGCTCCACCGTCATCGTCATCGAACACAATCTCGACGTCATCTCCCGCGCCGACTGGGTGATCGACCTCGGACCCGGCGCTGGCAACGACGACGGACAGGTCCAGTTCGAGGGCGTGCCCGCGGACCTCGCAAAGGCGAAGTCGTCGCTCACCGGGCAGTATCTCGCCCGGCGCCGCGCCGCGGGTTGAGGGGGAGTCGCAAGGCGCAGAGCCGACACAGTCGTCAGGACGGCGTGACAAACGAGACCGCCCGCGTCAGAGTGCCCCGTCCCAGATCGCAGCCCAAGTCCCGTGAACGATACTTCCAGCGCCAAAAAGCCCGCCCGCATCATCATCGT
>CAYRNE010000005.1:0-20737 GCA_964425245.1 uncultured Devosia sp. | reverse complement strand
CTATAGCCGTGGACCGTGGACAGTGGATCGTGTGCAGGGGGTTGCAACAAACGAAGGCCCGAACTGCAAAAGACGTTGTTCCTGTTTTGCAAAAGATCGGGCAGAAACGAGTGTGGATAACTCCGAGCCGGCCTGCGGTCGAAGCTACGGATGTTGTGGATAACAGGCGACGGGCGTAGAGCGATTCAGGAGCCGCCTGAGCACACGACGCGCAGGTTCGGGGAGTGATCAGAACACCAGGCCGCGCGGCACGCTGAGCACACGATGAAGCTTCCCTCGCGACTCGGCCGGTGACCGTATTCCAGGGCGAGCGACTCGATCTTGTTCATCCGTTCGGCCTGGATCATATAGCTCCGCTCGCGCTCCTCGCGCCGCTTCTGCTGGAGCATCTCAAGCTCGGCCGGCAATGCCTCCAGGAGCGCCTGCAGCTGTTCCTCGCTCGCGTGCTGGATGTAGGTGTTGCCGGTGTGCTTGATCCAGATCATATCCGTGTCACCGGCGCGGAATCCGGCGCGTCCTACGGCGGTCCATATCTTCTTCAGAAGGACGGTTTTAGGAAGACTTGCGGCGGGCTTCCTTGTTGTGCTGCTCTGCTGCATGGTACTCCTCGATCGCCGCTTCATCGGCGTGAATGGTGATACGATCAGTCATATCCACGAGCTCGCCATCCGACTCCGCAGTTGCGAACGGATCAGGTTCGAGGTCGTGGATGCAATTCCAGCCGCCGCAGTGCGCAAGCACCGGAGACTTATTTCCATTCCTGAGAAGGTGGATGGTGTCCAGGTGCATCGTTCGGCCCACATGCGCAGCGCAAAACGGGCGCGTCGTCATGCGGATGATGCCTACGTATTCGAAGTACTGGACCTCAGCAATCGCGGCCTTCTCGTGCTTTGCCACGCGGGCCACGCTGTGGAGCTGCGTCTGAGCCAGCGTCCGGGCGTAGACCTCCGCGCGATCGCCTAGCTCCTTTATCCGATCCTCCAGCTCGCGCACGCTTTCGCCCTGCATGATCGATTCCCGAACGGCCTGGGCAATGGCCTCTGCGACGGCATCCTCATACTCTCCGATCGAAAGCGCATTTACCTCTTCGATGGCCCGGATCGTGGGGAAGTCACGCGTGACGTCCACGCCCAGATCTGAGTAGTGACGGTTCACCGCCTCGAGAATGTCCTCGTACTTTTTGAAGACCTTCTGCACCCACGGGTCGAGCTCGTCACCGAGCAGCTGGCGAACGATGCGACGTATGCGAAGCATGTCGTCAGCTGAGGGCTGGTTCTTGCTGATCCAGTCGATCAGCTTTGCCTGGACGATGCGCTGGTAGTCGCGCGTCGATAGGCCCTGTCGCAGCTTCGCCATATCCTGGACGAACTGCTCGTATCGCGCCTGGTCAGCTGCCACTCTCGTTCTCCATCGCGTCGAATAACTCGGGCTCGTGCTTCACCTCGATGTCGCGGTAATACGACTCCTTCGTCATGAAGAGGTGGCCGCAGCTGAGGCACGCATACCGCCTGGTGTCGAACGTATCGAACCTCTGCTTCCCTCCAAGATTCTGGAGAGGCCTGGGCGCGTCAGGCGTCGGGCGAAACCCCTTGTTCTTGCACTTCGGACAGTTCATGAAAGAGTTCTAAGGGGGAATTCGCTCGTGACGATGAGCTGTGATCTGTGAGGGAGGATGCGGTTGAGCACGGCCATGGTGGCGCCGGAGTTAGTGACGTCCACGTGCCCATCACGATCGAGATCGACGAAGTCCTTCCCAGGCAGGATGCAGCCCGAGGTGTTCCTCCTGTAGTTGCCTACGTGGATCAGGATCGCGGTCCGGTAGTCCACGTCCTGCACTTCGAAATGGTCTTTGAAACGGGTGCTCTGGCGCTTGACTAGCTGGTACGTACCGTTCGGGATGCAGCTCTCGCTAACCATGTTGCCCTTCCAGGGAGGCTCGATAGTCAGGCACTGGAATTCCTGCTCACCGTTGTCGTTGTAGACGGTGAGGATGCCGGTCGTCTGGAAGTCCAGATCTCCCTTCTGCAAGCGGTGAAGGTGGACGTGTCTCATAGCGTGATGACGAGAAGAGTTGCCCAGGGCTGGTGGAGGGAGATCGCTTTCATGCTGCCTTTCTCCCTGGTTCGTAGCTACGGCCGTTGAGCCCAAAACCAGACTTTAGGTCATTGTAGACGGTGCTGATCGACACTCCCAATTCCAATGCGATGTCTCGAACCTTCATCTCCTCGCGGAAGCGGAGTCGGAAGACTTCTCGCACTCGATGCCGGCGCCGCTCTGCGGCTTCTGTAGACGCATCCCATGCCGCATGCAACGTGGCCTCCGAGGGTGTCCGAATGTGGAGCCCACGTTTCCGAAACCAACCCGTTACCGCTCGCCTCGACACGCCGATCTCATCAGCAATTCGGCGTATGCTCCAGTCCTTCCTCCATAGATCGAGGGCCTGACGCTCCTTCTGGCCATAGTCAACGCCCTGAATGCGCTCGTTCATGATCCGGTCGCTCTCACTCCTGGTTCGAAGCACACCGTCGAACTTCATCCACTCATAAACAGTCGCGTGACTCGGCGCGCGGTCGTACTTCTCACGAAGTAGATCCGATACGGCGCGACAGGACATCCTCCGCCCCACGTACAGATCTCTCGCCTCCCTCCTCATGTGAGATCGAAACGTCGATGCAGACATCATTCCTCCACCTCCACAACGTGCATCGGGTTGAGCTCATCCTTCACCTGGCTGAGCAGCGCCTCGACCATCTCGCGCATTCCGTCCTCTACCTCGATGCGATCTGAAATCGCGGTGTAGGCGTAGAGCGAGGCAGTATGATCAGACCGGTTGTACGCCCTTGCGATGATCCGCCAGGAGGTACGTGGATCGGCTTCACGCACCAGGTAGATCGCCAGGTGACGGGCATCTACGATGTCGCGTCTGCGAGACGGGCTTCGGAGATCGTCCTCGGTAAGGCCATAGTGCTCGCACACGATCCGATCCACCACTTCAAGGATAGGAGCCAGGGCTCCTGCCGATGCGTCGGAGAGTTCGAAGACGCGCACCTGAGAAAGGCGATCGCTCAGATCCTTCAGGTCGTCGATCACCTGCTCGACGAGTAAGAGCTCGGACATCTGAACGCGGTCGAGCTCGCTTGCCTCATGCCTCGCACGCGCTGATTCGGCCACGCGGGACAGTAGGCGCCTGGCCAGCATCACGTCGTTTACATGCTCTGCGAGGGTCTGTGCGTCCATGGCTACCAGGGCATTGCGTGAATGATGCGGATGAGCACGGAGGCCGCGCAGATCCAGACCAGCGCAGCACCTCCTGCGATCATCGCGCAGTCGGCCGAGCCTCGTTCCAGCTCGAGGATGGTGTCGTCTACACGACGTTTTGCCTCTGCGCCGAATAGCGTCAGCACCGCGACGATCAGAGCGACTTGTACGAGTATCATGCGGCCCTCCATGATTGGACAGTACTGCCGGTCACCCGGCATTCTCTTCTATCTGCAGGGACGACCAGGCCGCGCTCTCGCAGCTCGAGCGTCCTCGGAGTGACGCGGTTGATCGACCAGCCAAGGGCTTCGGCGATCTCGCTATTGGTCACGTTCCGGCGATGGCGGATGACGTCGTAGACAGCTCTCTGCCTGGTGCCGAGTCCGAGCGAATCGGCGTTCGCACGGGCAGGAGTGTCCTCCTCCCAGCGGATCGGGCGGTGCGCATCGTCGCGCGTCTGAAGGGCGAGCGGGACATGCTTCCTCGGTGCCTTGAGTGGACCCGAGGACACGCGATCGAACAGGCCCATCTGGACTATATCTGTATCAGTGCCTCGCATCCGATCACGCGTCCATTGCGGCGTTTCGTTCTGAATGGCACGAGCAAGTCCTGACGATCGCGAGCGGCTTGCGCTACGATCGAGCTGACGATCAGCCAGGTGCGCGGGCGCGGGTCCGGCAGATCCTCCACGTCGATCACCACCATGCGCTTGAGGGGAACGTCTGTCCCATCCACGCGCACGTATCCGAATTTCCTCGGCTCGACGCGAGCTCGTGCGACGGTCCCGCTTGGCGGAACCTCCACCGCGCGCGATCCCATGAGGATGGTGACGGGGTGCTCCAAGAGGTTGATGAGTTTCGCGGACATTGCTCTGGCTGCTCGTCAGGACCGGGTCACCACACCCGGCCGACGCCCCGCGCTCCCTCAAACGCAGGACGTTTCGCACGTTGCGGCTAAGCCGCGGCGGCTATCGGAACGACCTTCACGGTCTCCTCGCCAGGGATGATCTCCAGTCCCTCGATCGCGTCTGCGATCTTTGGATTCTTGGCGATTGCCTGCTTATCGATGGAGACTTTGATGCGCGTGCAATCCTCGAAACCAGCACGCTTGAGGCGGTCGCAAACCACATCTTCCTCACCCGTCAGCTCGACTTTGTCTTTCGACTGCGAGTACTTGATTTCGCCATACTTGAGCTTCGCGGTCTTCCCCTTCTGCCCATCGAGGATCTCCTCTTTGTGGTCCGTCGCGTAGATCACTGCGGCTTCCTCGAGGTCGGCGTACTTCTTCTTCCTCCCGTCCAGAAGCGGCTGAAACCTGCGCGTGAGTTTGCCCAGCTCCACTGCCACTTGCGCTTCGTACTTGTCGATCTCCGCTCTCAGCTCGCTCATCTGCTTCATCGCAGAGTCCAGGTCGCTTCGGTTGTCCAGGATGATGCCCCCGGCGATCTCCTTGGTTGCGGTCGTTGCCGTCATGTCGGCCTCCTAGTTCAGATAGATGGGACGCTTGTGAATTGTGCGGGGGCGCTCCATCCAGTTCAGAAGGCGGATCTCCACGATCCGCTCGTAGGTCTCCGGGCGCTTCAGGAAGTCCCACATGTGGAGTGGGTAGATGCCTCCTCGGAGTGCACGCTTGTAGCGGAGTAGCGCCTGGGGATTTGCGCGCAGCATCACGAGCCCACCCTCCGCAGGCCGGGCCGATCCGACTCGCGTTCTGCTGCGATCCTGTCGAGTGCTGCCAGCAGCTGACTGGTCGTAGCTTCGTCCTGGTTGCGTCCGGACTCGACGTCCGAGATCGTGCTCTTCGGCACCCCACTCACGCGCTCGAGCTCGCGCACGCTGAGCTTCAGGAGCGTCCTCAGTTCGTGCACGGAGAGCGGCATCACCGATTCGTCCAGGCGCGTCAGGCCTGCATCTCGCATGGCCGTCAGCTTCTCCTCGACGAAAGCATCCATGCGAAGCGGCGTTTCGAAGAGGGTGGCCAGGCGGTTGCGCGTCTTCTCGTCGATTACGTCGCGGTAGATCGTGCGGAGGTACTCGCGTCGCTCGTCGATCGACATCCAGCCGTTGCGGTCCAGGTCGATCGTGAGCGTCCGGTACGCCACTTCGCCAAACCTGTCCAGCTTGCCGCGAAGCGGCTCCTGTCCGACTAGGACGACCGAGAAAAGGAAGTCCCGACCTTTATATATGGTGGACTCCCTGAGGTCCTTGAGCGCGAGCAGCGTGTTCGAGTGCAGGCGGTGCGCGTTCTCGATCACGACCACCACTTCGCGCCTGTTGACGACGACTTTCTCACCGACCACGCGGGCCAGCTGAAAGCACCTGGCCATGTTGTCGCGCCGCGGCGTGTCGTCGGAGAGGACCGTGATCATCGCGCTCACGATCTGCCCGATGCGCAACCGCTCGCGATCCGGGTTGTTGACGTACACCACCTCCAGGCGGTCTACGTGGGTGAGTGCTTCGCGCACGAGATGGGATTTACCGGATCCAAAGCTGCCGACCACCGCGATCATGCGTCTGGACTCGACTGCGTCCTGCACGCGCGTGCCGTAGCTTTGGTGTGCCGAGCCCCAATACAGGGCATCGGCGTTCAGGCCAAAATGGCGAAAGAGACTTCGGTCTCGGTTCATGGAAGGGACCTCGCTGGTTTGTGTCTGATCGGGCCGGTTCGAGCTGCCACTCGGGCCGGCCTTTCTTTATTACATAGCCTTGCGGTATGTCGTGTTGAGAGTGGTTTCGAGGGCTACGATCTCCGCCTCGGTCATATCGTCGCGGATCAGGCCGCGCGCCTGAGCAGCGTCCAGAACGTCCTTTCTGCCGCCAGCCGATAGGCCTTCGTCCGCCAGCATGCGGCCGATCCGGATGCGAACCTCGATGGCCGAATACCGGCGCTCCTCGACCGGGCGTGCGACCTCCACAAAGGGGCTCTCAGGCTGCACCGTTTCTGCCACAGGCCGCAGCTGACGAACCTTGTCCTCCAGCTGGTGCTCGACCTCTGAGCGAACCTCCTGAGCGTACGTGCGGTGCTTACCCTCGAACTTGTCCAGGTCGCTGAAGCGGTACGGACGAATCGCAAACGGCTTGTCGCGGTAGTCGTCGATGAGCTCTCCGACGAAGTCGCCCGCCAGATTGCGGTAGATTCGTATGCGACGGCCGTAGGCGAAGTTGGGAGCCTCGAACGCCACGCCCTCGATGGTGAAGTATCCGCTCGAATCCGGCGTTCGCTCCCAGACTCTGAGTGCCAGCTCGCGCACATCCGCATCGACGATCTTTGGACGCGTCTTCAGGACGGACTGCTGGTACATCGCTCCCTTCAGCTGCGCCGGCTGGAACGGATGCGCTTCGGCATGCTCACTCACGCAGTGCGCGTACACCGCTTCGTTCAGCTCTGAGAGACGCACCACGGCATGCGGACCGCGTTCGCGAAGGATCTGAGTGACGAACTTCGCTTCGAAGGTCTGCCAGAGCGTTCTGAACCCGCGCTCGACTTTGCCCTGGGACTCTTTATTGCCCGGTGCGGTGAGCACGCGCTCGATGCCTAGCGCCTCGAGGGCAGATCGGCCCTCCTGGGATTTCATGAACGCGCCCTGGTCACTCTTCATGCGCTCGGGCAGATGACGCATCAGGTGCTCGTCTTCCTCGCGGTTGAAATACCAGTCGAGGAAGCTGATGCCCATCAATGGACCTTCGCCGGTGGCTGGGTAATAGCGAACGACGCGCAGGCGCGAGAACTCGTCTACGAGCTGGCACACCCATGTGCGGAGGCGCACGCGTCCATCCTTGTAGTGCAGCTCACGAGCTGAAATCTTGAGAAGCCAATCGCCCTCGTTATCCGGGTCCGGCTTCCAGATCTGGAGGTGCTTCGACCTGGAGAAGTCGATCTGGAACTGCTGGCACGCGTACTCTGCCTCGACGCGGCGGCGCGGCTCGGCATCGCGGTAGCCGATCCTCCTCAAATGGCGGTTGACGGTGGACGGGCTCAGCTGGTCGGCACCCTCTACCCCTTCTTCACGAAGAATGTCAATCGCGGCCTGCGTGGAGAGCTCTCGATCCGTTCCTTTCAAAAGCACCGTGGCATAGGTCTCCTTGACGGCGGCGACTTCGCGTAGCACGCCCTTGGGTAGCGCAGCCTCACGCTCCACGTGCTTCGACTTCCCGAACCGCTTGCGCAGCTCGCGATAGACTGAGTCCTTCGATGTGCCGACTGCTTCTGCCACGTCTGTGATGTAGGCGACCTTCTCACCCTTTGGAAGCGAATCCAGGGTGGTCTTGATCTCCTGCCAGTTGATCCGCGATTTCCAACCTTTAGGCATCTCGGGCTCGTCGCTGTCTGCTTCTAGGATGCAGCTTGCGGCCCGTCACTCTCTCCAATCCCGTGATCACGATCGACGCCTCTCTGCTGCGAAGCATCGATACCGGCTTCTTCTCACCGAGCTGACGCTCTATAAATCCGATCAGACGCTCGGGCTCGCCGGTCCAGCCCATCTCGTCCTCCATCTTGGCGATGTAGTTCGCCTGCTGCTGCGTGAGATGCCCGGCCTCACCAGGAACTCCCGCACCGTAGTAGCGCCCGCGTTTGGGTGTCTTGTCGCTCAGGCTCGGGCTCCATCCCATCGTGCGGAACGACTCGAGCAGTAGCTTTCGGCCTCGTGCGTCCAGATGCGCAGCCGAAGCGGCACCCTTCAGGCGAAGGCGATCCATGATGGATCCCACAAGCGCGCGGTACCCGTCCTCGTCGATCAGGCGCGAGTCCTCAGCCCACTTCCTGGCAATGTGGATCTGGGCGAGGTCGGCCTTGCGGCGTGTGTCCTGGGCGCTATGGGATCCAGCGCGTTTCAACGCTTGCGCCACCCTGCCATGATGAGCACGTCGGTCATTGATTTGACCAGGCTGTTCCAGGCCGACACAGCGTCTTTACGAGAGTCAAATGGTCCCTCGTACATCGCGCGGCACACGTCGCCGCGGCACTCGGCATACCAGCCGGGATCAAAGTCCTCGTCATCCTCCCGGTAGACGTCCGGTGCGGTATTGCAGATGGCGCAGGGCTGAATGAGCACATTACTCATCGCTGGTGGCCTCCTGGTTTGAGATGAGGTCCTGACCAGGCGTCCAGTCCATGAAGAGGGCGCGCTCGTAGTCGTCCTCGAGGAGGAACGGCCAGTGGTGGTAGGTGACTGCCTTTGCCTGGCGCTGGATCTCGTCGATGCACTCGCGAAGCAGCTTCTTGAGGCCCTCCCCACTCTCCTCCGTCAGCTCGACGTTCATCAGGCGACGGCGGGATTCGAAGAGATGGTGCTGAGCTTCCTGCAACAGCGTTTCGGTCTGCTCGTACGTGAGCTTGTCGCGGGTGTAGAGCGCCTCCAGGTGCCTGGCCTCGTCGATGAGGGACTCAGCCTTCTTCAGCTTGTCCGCATCGGCCTGGCGCTCGCTCTTCTCCAGGCGAAGCTTTTCCTCGAGCTGCTGGATGCGTGCGCGATACGCGTCACGCTCCATGCGCGCATCCTCCATCACGCGCCGGACCTCTGCACTCGTCATGTCGCGCAGGTCCTCTAGAGAGTACTCGGTCTCACCATCTGGCATGACGACCTTGCCCTCTCGAACCACCTGATCCAACACGGAATCACTCGCCTTCGTGATCTGGAGTAATTTCCGTATGCCTAACGATTCCAACTCGTTAGACAACCCGTCGTCGTCGCCATCTTGTCCAACGCGTTGGACGATTACGCCACCAGTGGACTCCAGAGTTGAGGCTGGAAGCAGAGGTTGGATGCGCTCTGCTACCTGCATGAAGTTGTAGGCAGAGGTTCGGCCGAACGGAAGAGCACTCGAGATGTAGTCGTTGAAACTCGCGTGTCCTAGCGCCAGGTATAGACGGTCTTGGCGAATCTTCAGAAGTGCCAGACCAGTGAAAATGGACGCAGCTTCCAGGCGTCGATGCAGGTCGTGCGCGAGCTCGACCTGAGGCTCGGTGAGATCGACCATCTCACCGGAATCGGCGTCGTACACGCCGTGCACCGCAATTGGAATTACCTTCTTTCGTGGCATATCAGAGGCCCATTAGTTCGGCGAATCGGTCTGCCTTGATCTGGAAATGCACCTTCCCGCCCGAGTAGCTTGTCAGCGTGTAGTAGCGCGCGTCCGAGAAGGGTAGCCCCTCAGCGAAACGGCGCTGCACGTCGCGATCGACGCTCATCATCGCCCGAGCATTCGCCGCCCTTTTACCCTTGTCGTCGTGAGGGACGTCCACCTCGAGCACCTGGTAGCATTCATCCGTGTAGTCACCCTCGAACAGCACGCGGAGACGAACGGCGCTATTTGGAGGGCGGGACATGCGACTAATAAGGCAGGAGCTCGTACTCGGCTTCCAGGTCCGCCAATGCCTGGCGAATGTCGTCGAGCGCATGACGCATTTCCTCGCGGCTCTGCGAATCAAACGCATCGTCCACGCCCGCCACCCGCTTGATCATGCGGATCATCTCGTCTTTCACCGAACCATTGGCCCGGCCGAGAATGCGCCTGACCAGCACATACTTCAGGTCGTGGAATGAGTCGGCCGCGGCGTTGAAGTCGTGCTTGCTCAGGTAGCGAGAGATGGCCTCCACTACTCCGTGCTTTAGCTCGGCATCTCCGTTCAGGAAATTGTAGAAGTGTCTTTCCGAGCAATTGGCCAGCTCGGGTGCGCATAGCTCCGTGACGGTGAAACGGCCGCTGTCCACGGCCTTCTTCACGGCGCGTGCAAACGCTGATGTCATTCCGATTGGACTGATTGTGTGATGAGGTTAGAATGAGCCCGGGCTATCAGGCTGCCATTCCAAGAGTGTTTTCTGCGCTTTCGACCAGGTCACGGAGCTGAGGGAGGTGCTCCTTAATGAATTGATCGATCAGAGCCTCGACGCGCCGGCTGCGGCAAGTCCGATCACCATTCAGATTGCGATGGAGAAACGTCTCGCTAACACCTGCTTTCGCAGCGAACTCGCGTACGGAAGACCCGGCCGACTGGAGGCAGAGCGTGAATACGGTGCGCCTATCCATGTCTTGCGGTACCTTCGTTGTTGACACCTTGCGAACACATAAGGCAATGTATACACAACCAGTGCATGAAGTCAACTGAAAATGCACTAGAAGTGAACGCGATTCTCGATCGCGTGAAGGAGGCGTACAGCTTCTCGTCAGACGCTGATCTGGCCCGTTTCCTCGAATTGTCGCCTAGCGCCTTGGGAAATGCCAGGAGGAGAAACTCGGCCAACCTGGACCGGGTCATCACAAAATGTGCAGATCAGGATCTCAACTGGATCCTTCTAGGCCGATCGGGCCCAGGCGAAGGAGGGGATGGGTCTTCACTGCCTACTCATCTTGGTGAAGCAACTGTAACGTACGGCCCGCAGTTTGCAGGTAGTCTCTCAGGAGACTACATCCTCCCTGGAGTTCTCAGGCAAACTGACAAGGGCTTTGTGACCGATCCTACGTTTAGCTCTCCACTCGCATTTCATAGGGAGAGCGCGAAGATATTCTGGCGAATCGATCCAGGAGGCGTTTCCGGCTTCGTGGTGCCCACCGGGGTACTACAACCAGAGCTGAAGGCTGGCGAGTTCGCCGTCTGCGAGTTGTATGGAAAGCTGAACGATAACGGCGAACCGTCCGGGCTGCCGGCGCTCGATGCAATCGAGCACGACGGGATATATCTTCTTCGCAGCGGCAGAAAATACCTACTCCGGGAGGTGCAGGTGGTGGACGACCAGACGCTGAGGTGCATGACGCGCCGCCCGACTGACATCCCGCTACAGATCACTCGTTCGAACAGTGAGAAGTACCGGGTTCTCGTAAGGGTCAAATTCACCATCCAGAGCAAATGAAGCGTCTCCTCATCGTCCTCGCCCTCGCCACACTCGCTATCCCCGCAAACGCTCAGAACATCCGTCAGATCATAAGCGACGCGGACAGCCTCCAGATCGTCCATGCGATTCATCACCCTGCTGTTGTTTTCCAGAGTCCAGACTCATCCTCTGCAATAACTGCTCGCCTTAAAGTTGGCCAGGGCCTGATCGCGTACCAGGTGCAGAATGACTGGTATGCGGTGGCGAATGAGCGCGGGCATCTCGGTTGGATTCCGATCGACGACGTGCGGAAGGAGCCCTCAGCCTACGCCATTGCCAGGTCTCAGATGAGCGGCCTTAGCGATCACGACTCGTATCTCGCGTCCATTAAGTCAAAGAACCTATCCGACCTCACCACGCGTGAGCTCGAGATGCTGCGCTACGATCTCCAGCTGGATACAAATCGTAAGACAGCCGGAATCAGTACTGCTGTGTACATCGTCGCGGGCGCCGTCGCTGGCCTCGTCGTTGCGAACGTGATCATGTACAACCAGATGACCTCTGCAATCGAGTAGCAGGGCTACAGCTCTCTCACCACCAGCGTGAGGCGAACGATCGCAAACGCGTTCGTTAGCATCAGCGTATCGATCCGTGGCTCCTGATCTAGGTCGATGCTCAGGTACCGGCCTTCGTAGCGCCAGCTGATGCCATCGTTCAGATAGTCCAGCGTTCGCTCTGCCAGCTGCAGGGCGTCGTCCGCGTTCCCGTCCCGGTCGAGGGTGCCATTCCAGGTGCAGCACAGCACCTCCATCTGGTGTCGTCCGTGGCCGGCTGACCGAGTGCCACTCTCGAATACGATGAAGGCAGCCGGCGCCATGCTGGTGATGACGCTCGGATCCTGCGCCGCCTGGGCAATCTCTCCCTGATACGCCTTTACCGTCGCGAAACCGAGCATTTGCTTTGCTTCGGCAATGTGCTCGATGAGCCCAGTTCTCGCTGTATACATCAGTCCTCCGGGTTGAACCACTTGCCGCCGAAGAGGCGAGGTTTGGCGGTGACAACGAATTCCTTCGTGTCCTCTCCACGCGCGCCCAGGATTCCAGCGCGGTAATCGCGCAGCTGCCGCAGCGTATCCTCGTAATCGCGCACGATCTGGGGCTTCGTTTCGAACGAAGTTTCAGCGTTCTTCACGTCGAAGCAGCCTTTGCGCACCAGGTTCATCAGGTGGCGCGTGAGCTGATCGGAGATCGTCTCATCCGTCACGTTCACGTACTCGAGGAGCTGGGCCTCGGCATACGCCACGATCTGAGTGAGCCTCTCATCAAGTGCCGCCGCGTCGTCGGTGGAATCGATGCGTACGAACGCTGCCCAGCGAGGGAAGCGCTCCTTCACGTACTGGATGGTGATTATCGGCATCAGCTGAGCCTGTTGAGAGTGAGCAGTTCGGCAACATGCGCGTCAGCGAGCGTCTGGAGCTTGGCCTCTTCCTCGAGGTTGAGCTCCCAGAAGCGGTGCTTCATCTTGTTCTTGCCCGCGCCGTCGTCGTTCAAATACCTGGCAATGAGGGCCTTCTTTGGATCGTCGATGAGGACCGAGACGGACGTGAAGTCAGCCGACACGACGTGATCCACCTTCTGCAGCATGCCGTCGTGCAGGCTGAACTCGAGGTTCTTGATGGATGTCGGCAGGCCGCGCTTTTCACGCTTCCGCTTGTGGCTGCGTGAGTACGGACCGTCCTTCGCATCCGTCGCGCTCGGAAACGGTCTGCCGTCTACGTCGATGCCCAGGCGCGTCCTGGTCTTGATGAGGCGGATAGCTCCGAGGCCCAGCCTGTTCAGGAGCTTCTGCGACTGCAGCTGCTCTGCGAAGGCACGGAGGTCGCTGGCCAGCTCGTTCGCATCGTCTGCCATCAGCGCCATCCTCCGCCCATCCACTCGGGCGTTGCGAAGCGGCGTTCAGCAGTCGGCTGAAACGTGGACGTCTCCACGTAGCGGCGGATCATGATGTAGGCGGTCGCAGCTGCGTCCAGGCCGTCCAGCTTCTCCTTCGCCGCGCCGAATGCCAGGTACTGCCTGCGGTAGAGCTCCCAATCGGCCGAGCCAGTCACCTGGTCGCTGTAATGGAATAGGCCCATCTGGTGCGGGTGCACCAGGTTCATGATCCTCGACTCCTTGTCGGCCGCGCGGAACTTCGTGGACAGCTCCTTGGCAGAGTGCATGGTGATGGGGAGCACGCTCTTACGCTTCTCCATCCACTCCATGTAGTAGGGCTGCGCGAAAGCCCACTGCGAAAAGTCGTTTTCGAAGAGGAACGCCTTGTGCGAAGGGATCCGGCTGCGAAGCGCGTCCAGGTAGTCGAAGAACAGGATGTAGTTCTCCCTTCGTACGTAGACGTCCAGCATCACCACCTCATGCGTGGGCAGGATGCCGAGTGTCACGGCCGACTTGTAGCAGGCGTGCGGAGACTCCCCATAGGACGGGTCGATCGCGGTGATGGATGCGAGGATCTGGCGACCTAACACGTTCACCGTGCGCAGCCAGTCCGGATCGAAGACGTCGCCCTTCTCGGCCGGGCGGTCCATGTACTCGCCCTCCCACACGTCGAAGGGAATCGAGAGCTTCATCTCGCGAATACGATCGCGGTCGAAGCCGCCGGCCGGCCAGGCCGGGTTGCCCTCCTTGTCCTCGATCGGGAAGCTGAAATGATGATCCGGACTCAGCTTCTTCAGGTGGACCATCGGGCAATCGTCATTGATCGAGTTGCCCAGGACGATCGACAGTCCGCCCGCTTCCATCTGGCCCCACAGCTCGGACGTCACGAAATCCGTCACGCGTTTGTTGTCGGTCGCTGATCGCACCGACTCCTTGTCGTAGAGGTCGTCACCGATGCTCAACACGAAGCGCTTGAAGTCGTCGTCCATGTAGGCGCGAAGGCCCTGGTTGACCGACGTTGCTACCAGGTGTGTGGTGCCGCCCTCGCTCTTGAAGATGTGATAGCCCTTCGTGTCCTGGATAGGCTCAATGCCATAGTCATAGCAGAGCATCCGGTTTCTCAGGATGAGGCGCGAGAGCGAGCTCGTGCGCTCGCCTGCTCGGTCCTGCGTGCGGAGCGTGATGTTGACGATGCCGCCTTTTCCCAGGGCGATGTGCTTGATCGCCTTCCCGACATACGTGAAGGCGGACTTCCCGGATCGGCGGAAACCTGAAACGGTGTAGTTGCCACTCGTCAGGGAGGCGATGTGCTCGTGCGCATCGTTGAACGGCTTGTCGAAGATCTTGGGGAAATAGATCCGCGCGAAGGCCAGATCATCTGCGTCCGCTTCCTTTCTCCTTTCGCGCCGCTTCTCGGGCGTGAGGTCGGTTTCGACGACCTGAAACTGGACTTCGTCGAGCAGCTGCTCGAGCGCCTTGTCCAGCGCCCCTATTTCGCGTCGAGTAGCCAAAGGGTGTGACTCTACGCCCGAACCCCCGATCGGCCGTCCTGTGGCCTCTCGGACGGGTCTCGGACAGGTTTACGTGCCGAGACGACCTCGAACTTCATTCTTAAAGTCGCGGACCACCTCGAGGAGCTCTCTGGTCAGCGCGTCCGGGTAGTGTTTGCGCGCGAACGTCACGAAGTCGGTCATCACCTGGTACATCACCTGGACGTGGTACCGCGTGTCCACGATTTCACGGAATACCTTCGTCAGCTTCGAGAGTTGATCGGCCTTCTTTGTGTCGAACGACGGGTCCTCCAGGATCGAATTGATCTTCTCGAGTATGCGCGTCATCAGCTTCTCGGGCGTGGTGCTCGAGACGAGATCCTCGACCAGCTTCGTGCGCAGGTCGTACCAGTTGTTGCCGTCCGCATCGCGCCGTGCCGCCCAGTTGTGGATGCACTGGCGGCTCGGATAGCCCCCGAAGTTGTCGCTGACACGCTGCACAGACCAGCCCTGCTCGACGATGAGCCGCTGCGCCTCGGCACGCACCGCCGGCGGATAGGGATGACGTCCAGGCTTCGTGCTCATTCGAAGATGCTCCCCAGCTCGGTCGCCTTGCGCTGGATCGGCTCCTGATCGTCGTAGACGTACAGCCCCACCTTTCGATATTCGTCCGGGTGCACCTTGAGGCCGTGCCTCCAGGCGGTATCGATCACCTCGATGTGGTCCCTCGCTGCCACGGGCCGCGCCTTGTTCAGCTCGAACTGCGGATACCTGGCGTCGGAGAAGTTGCGGTCCCAGATGGTCTGGATGAGGGAGTTGACGTGCTGCTCCAGCCAGTACATGTCGTCTACCGCCAGCTCGTGACGCACCTCGTACGAGCTGAGGTTCTGACCTACCTGGAGGCCCGGGGCCTGCTCGACCGCGTTGGCGTGGCCAAGCAGCGCGATCGCAATGCCTTTGTCTGCGCGGTCCACGTACTGCTCGTGATCGCCAGTCGAGCGGCTGGTCTCGATCACTTCCACCTCGGTACCATCTGGCGCGATGCCTCGTGCGCTCCGCGCCATGGCATTTAGGCCGTCCTCGACCTGTTTCTTAAACCCGGCGTCCGATCCGGGCGGATACTTGCCGAGGAGAAAAGGCTCGCCGAACACCTCCAGGAACGAACTCCACGCCTCGAGGCCAAACTCCTTCAGGATGTAGTCCCGGAGCACGGGCAGCATTGCCGGCCGCTTCACCTCGACGACCAGGGCGGTATCGGGAATGTCCCGCAGCTCGGGGCCCCACTCGACTTTCAGCTCTCCTTCGCGGTCGCGGCGGAAATGGCGCTGGTCGAACGCTTCGAAGCTCACCGGTACCTGGCGTCCATCGACCACGTCGTACTCGAAATCGATCACGGAGTACAGGTACAGCCGCCCTTCGTGGATCGACTCGAGCAGGTCGCGGATGCGAAGGCGCTGCAGGACGCCGTGCAGCCAGTCGCGCCGCTCCGTGTCCGTATCCGTGTCGTCGTAGGACGTGAGCGAGAACTGACGCTTGTAGCCGCTTCGCCGCCCGATCAGGCATCCCTCGACGTGGCTGTCCTCGCTCGCGAGCTTCATCATCGTGATGAGCTGGCGCGGATCACCATTGTCGTATTTCCGGCGCGCGGACCGCATTCCCTCGGGTGTAAATCGTACGCGAGGGTTCGGGATCTGCTTCTTGACGACGAGCATCCGGCGGGCTGATCAGGTGGAGAGGACTGCCGATCGAATATCGGCAGGTGATCAGCCGCAATCCCCCGATACCGGTTCACATGCGCATGTGAACTCCTTTATGTGGAAGGGTTTGGCGGGGCTCGCTATGCTACGAACCGACACCGCCAAGCGCCAACTATGCGCCACTTCCTGACCAAGATTTTCGCAAACCGGAGCCGTGAGGCCAAGCATGCCGCGAGGTCCGAGAGGTCCCTTCCGGACGGCGTGCTGGTCAACGCCGTTCCTCTGCCTGATGCTGGCGACGATACTCCTGAGTGGATCAGGATCGTTCCGATCGGACGGTTTGCGAACCACTGGGAGGGACCTTACGAGGTCACCGCGGAGCACGTTCGAGAAATGGCTGAGCGATTCGCTCAAACCAGCACGGATCTCCTCTTCGACATCGATCACGAATCGTACTTCTGGGGAAGCACCCGCGCCGCGGGCTGGTCTGCAGAGGTCGAAGCTCGAGAGGACGGGCTGTATTGCCGCTTCCCGGCGTGGACGCCCTACGGTCAGGGCTACGTCGAGAACAGGGAGTATCGCTACCTGTCGCCAACGTTCTCGCTCACCTCCGTGGATCGAAACGGGCGGGACGCCGGCGCCATGCTGCACAACGTAGCGCTCACGAACACGCCCTTCTTCGACCTCGGAGAGATTGACGCAGTCGGCAACACGAACATTCCACCTGAGCCCGCTGAAACGATGGACAAGAAACTTCTCTGCCAGAAGCTCGGCCTCCCTGAGGATGCCACCGATGAGCAGATCAATGCGAAGCTAGACGAGGTCACCGCGGCCTCGCAGGCTCCACCCGAACCGGAGAAGCCGGCTCAGGCCGAGGTGCCGAACTCCGGGACGGCGCCAGAGGGCACTGATCGCGAGAGTGCGGACGTCGCGTCTCTCCAGGCGACGATCAACAGTCTCCAAGAGCGGCTGAACAATCGTGACCAGGCAGAAGCCGCTGCGCGTGCCGAGGCTCTGGTGGACGGCGCGATTGCCGCGGGCAAGATCTTCCCGCGTGACCGGAAGGCGTACCTGGCGAGCGCGAAGGCTGACTTCGACGGCACGAAGGCGGACCTGGATGCGATCAAGCCGAATGCGGCGATGCCGAAGAAGCTCGAGACGAAGGCCAATCAGGGCGCACCCGGCGTGCACACCGGCCTCCAGGGCACGGTCAACAAGTCCGCGATGGACTACGTGAACAGCTTCTACGGGGCGCCAAACTGAACTACCGGATGAAGCGAAACGGCCCGGCTGCTGCGGTTCCAGCACCGGGTCGTCGGGTGGACGTGGTGGTCCACTCCTGATGAGCAGCCAGCAACCCAACCTCAGACGCACACGCACTCATGGCACGACTTGCAGAACTTTCCCAGATTAGCAGCGAGCGAGGCCGCGTAGCGCTAGCAATGCTCCTGGAGCGCAGCGCGTACATCCGCTTCCTGGATCAGCACAGCGCCTTTGAGGAGCTGGCCACAGACTTCCTCTATCGTCCCACGGACGACACCGCCACGCTCCGCGGCCGCTCCCTGGGCGGTAGCTACACCGTCACCGATAAGGCGCCGCCGGCCCTCCAGTCGGATAAGCTCGCCTTCTACGGCGAGGCGATCGACGTGGACGAGTCGCACGAGGCAGACGCCGCGCGCGGCCTCATGGACATCGACAAGTGGCTCGACAAGATGCTGCGGAAAACCGTCCGCGATTGGGCCAAGAAGTACGAGAACGCCATTTTCAACGGCGCCGGCACCGGCACTCCGCTGCCGATGAAGGGTCTGTCCGTGCTCATCGACGGCACCACCGACATCCCGGGATTCACGGGCTACAAGGCTATCGCGAACGCTGCGGACGCGGATCCTGACAGTGGCAAGTCGTTCGACCTCTCCAAGGCGGCGAACGAGGATGCCTTCATCGAGGCGCTCACGCTGTGGCTCACCCAGGTGGACAACCCGCAGGGCATCGTGATGAACAAGGAGATGTTCGCGCGGATGACCACGATCGCCCGTCGCAAGCACATGCTGGGTGAGAGCCGAGACCTCTTCGGCGTGCCGGTCCCCACGTTCAACAACGTGCCGATGATCCAGGCGCTGGACGGCTCGATCACGAACACCGAGGATGACGACACTGCGGAGCCGCTGGAGGTCACGACCTCGATCTACATCCAGTCGCCTGGCGAGATGAAGTACTCGATCGCCACCAACAGCGGCCTCCACTTCCACGACGTGGGTGAGTTGGAGGGCAAGGAGTCCCAGCGCATGCGCTGGGAGATCCGCTCCGAGAATAAGATCGAGGAGAAGGACGTCATCCTTCGCGTCCGCAACATCAAGCTCTGATAATACGCTCAAGCGCGAATGGGCCACCCGCACGCGGGAAGGCAGGGCCGAACCGACTAGGGACGCCTCTCATCCTCGGCCCGTGAGAGCACAGGGGGCGGCAACGCCCCCTGCGAGTCCCGCTGCCGGAGCATAAACCGATACGATCATGGCCGAGAAAATCAAAATCGTCTGCAAGAACCGCTACTTCCGCGACAAGGTGCACGGCGTCCAGTTCACGCCTGCGACGGGCGGCGCGGTCGGCTACGCCACGGCGAAGCAGGCCGAGAAGTTCGAGGGAGAGAAGGCGTTTCGTGTGGAGGGAGCGGTCGAGGCCGAAGTCTCGGCCGAGAGCAACGGAGCCAAGCACTCGGTAATTATCGAGACCCTGGGCAAAATGTCTCTCGTGCAAACGCAGAGCCAGGAGTCAGTCCTGCAGAAGGTCAAGGGCATCGGCCCCGCGACGGCCGTGAAGCTAGAGGCGCTGGGGATCGACGTCCTGGGCAAGCTCGTGATCGCGGACACCGCGCAGCTGGCGAATGACCTGGGCGAGAAGCCGGACGTGGTCGAGGCGTGGCAGACCGCTGCGAGGGAGATCATCCAGTAGAATGGCCGTTATGGACGTCTCCTTGCGACAGTACCTGGAGGAAAAGTTCAAGGACATCTACATCCGCCTGGATCGCATCGGTCAGGCCGCTGATCGCGAGCGCGAGCAGGTGGAGCGTCGTCTGAGCACTCTCGAGGGCGACGTCAAGGTGCTGGAGAAGACGCGTCCCTCGACGGCTCAGTTACTGGTCTCGCTGATCGCCGGGATCACGGCTGCAACCACCGTCGCCACGATGATCATACAGCTGGTGTTCTGATGACGAAATCGTTCGAAGGGCCTCCTCCCGCGCCGCGGCTTCGTGACGAGATGAAGCCCTCACATCGCGAGATGGACAAAAGCGGCGTCGTCATCTCCACGCTGTCCGCGATCATGATGACGCTTGCCTACGCGACTGAGAGCATCAACGAAATCTCGGCTGCCCTGGTGCAGACTGGGCTCGATCCCGGCCTTGTGTCGAAGATCTGCGGCGGGATCGCCCTCTTCGGAATCCTCTATGGGCTGGCAACCAAGGCGAAGAAGAATGGCTAAAGCGAAGCGCTTCATGTACGAGTTCCCGCGTGTCGGTGTCTACAGGCAGAAGTCCACCGGGCGCCTCGTCACCGTGCATACGCCGGGTGCACGCGTGAGCGGCAGCTACCAGGACTTCCCCGCGCGGGATGCAGTTTGCCTGGGCGAGATCGGACCGGATGGGCAGATCATGCAGGGCCCGACTGTCGCGGCCGAAAACGAAGACTCGAACACTTAAACGGATACGATCATGGGTGTTTTCATTGGCGGCGTCGGCAGCGTGAAGGTGCAGGTTGCAGGGGGAGACTTTGCGGAGTCCCCACTCCTCACCGCTACGCTTTTCGCCCAGGAGGGCAACACGTGGCCGGTGCCTGAGCCGATCACCGACCAGCTCTCGAATCAGCAGCAGGGCCCGACCGGTGAGCGCACTGCGTTCTCCGTTCGCATGCTGAACGTCGAGGCGACGGAGGTTACAGCCGTCCGGGCGAAGGGGTACGCGCTAGAGCTGTGCGACGTGGAGTTCACGTCAAAGGACGGCAAAATCAAGATGGTGGTTAAGAACGTCATACCGCGCATCCTCACGGCGCCCATCGCGGACTTTGGGAGGTACGGGTTCGTGCTATTCGAGGGAGAAGGCACAGCTGCTGGTGACACGCTCACGTACACGGTGACCGAGACCAGCAGCTAATGCTTGAGGTCGAGCTTCGGCCGATCACCTTTGCGGTGTACGAAGCGGCCTGCCTGGCTCTCGGCCTCGACCCGGACGACGTGATGAACGAGCTGCAGGTGGCAGTGCCGCGTGCAGCGACTCCAGACCAGCGAATCGGGTTTCTGCGAGCCGTGCTGGTGGACGCGCCTGATGAGGCGGAACCCGCGTTCTTCGCAGTACTCAGGACGTTTTTCGATGAGAGTTTCGGCCGAATCCTTCTCGCACACGCCCGCTCGGACCACTATGCCGAGCGGGCGGGCGTGTCTTACATGGGAGCCTCAGCTGAGGACCCGCCCGCGCTGGCCCGGCTCCTGGTCTCGCTCCCAGCTCCAGAATGGTACCAGCTCTACCACGTGATGCCGCTCGAGGAAATGCTCGTCTACGTC
>CAYRNE010000004.1:0-23973 GCA_964425245.1 uncultured Devosia sp. | reverse complement strand
AGGTCGGCGACGACGAGGTCGAAGCCTTGCGGCGGGAATGCTTCGCCGAGCGCGGACGCGTCGAGCGTACGCACGTTCACGCCTTCGAAGGCGCGCACGCGCGGGTCGCGGCGCAGCGACGCGTGCAGCTGGCCGTGCCCGACGTCGATGCCGACGACGCGCAGGGCGCCTGCACGCAGCAGGCAGTCGGTGAAGCCGCCGGTGCTCTGGCCGAGATCGAGGCACGCGAGACCGTGCACATCGAACCCGCAGCGCGCGAGTGCGCCCTCGAGCTTCAGGCCGCCGCGCGAGACGTAGCGCAGCTCGGCATCGTCGTCGATGCGCAGCTCGCAGTCGTCGGGCAGGTCCTCGCCCGCCTTGCACGGCGCGATCCAACCGGCCGGGGCGCGCCAGCGCACCGCTCCGCGTTCGATCAGGCGCTGTGCGGCCGAGCGCGAGGGTGCGAGGCCTCGCGCGACGAGCAGGCGATCGGTGCGTGCCACCGCGCGGTGTGACCCGTCAGTAGCGGTAGCTGTCGCTCTTGTACGGGCCCTCCACCGGCACGCCGATGTACGCGGCCTGCTGCGGCGTGAGCTCGGTGAGCATGGCGCCGAGCTTCTTTAGCTGCAGTCGCGCGACCTTCTCGTCGAGGTGCTTCGGCAGCACATAGACCTTGCCCGGCTCGTAGCGCTCGGGATGCGAGAACAGCTCGATCTGCGCGATCGTCTGGTTCGCGAACGACGAGCTCATCACGTATGACGGGTGGCCGGTGGCGCAGCCGAGGTTCACCAGCCGCCCCTCGGCGAGCAGGATGATCCGCTTGCCGTCGGGGAAGATGACGTGGTCGACCTGCGGCTTGATGTTCTCCCATTCGTACTTCTCGAGGGAGGCGACCGCGATCTCGTTGTCGAAGTGGCCGATGTTGCAGACGATCGCCTGGTCCTTCATCGCCTGCATGTGGGCGACGGTGACGATGTCCTTGTTGCCGGTGGTGGTGACGTAGATGTCGCCGCGGCCCAGCGTGCTCTCGATGGTGTTGACCTCGAAGCCTTCCATCGCCGCCTGCAGGGCGCAGATCGGGTCGATCTCGGTGACGATCACCCGGGCGCCGCCGTTGCGCAGCGACGCCGCTGAGCCCTTGCCCACGTCGCCATAGCCGAGCACCACGGCCACCTTGCCCGACAGCATCACGTCGGTGCCGCGGCGGATGGCGTCCACCAGGCTTTCGCGGCAGCCATAGAGGTTGTCGAACTTGGACTTGGTGACGCTGTCGTTGACGTTGATGGCCGGGAACGGCAGCTCGCCTTTCTGCTGCAGCTGGTAGAGCCGCATCACGCCCGTCGTCGTTTCCTCGGACACGCCGCGGATCGCTGCGCGGATGCGCGAATAGAAATTCGGGTGCGTGGCGAGCCGCTTCCTGATGGTGGCAAAGAGGATTTCCTCCTCCTCGCTGCCCGGCTTGTCGAGCACCGAGGGGTCGGTTTCCGCCTTGGCGCCGATCAGCACCAGCATCGTCGCATCGCCCCCATCGTCGAGGATCATGTTGGGCGTCTCGCCGCCGGGCCAGTCCATCATCCGGTCGGTGTAGGCCCAGTATTCCTCGAGCGTTTCGCCCTTCTTGGCGAACACCGAGACGCCGGCCTGCGCGATGGCCGCGGCGGCGTGGTCCTGGGTGGAGAAAATGTTGCAGCTCACCCAGCGCACTTCGGCGCCGAGTGCCACCAGCGTCTCGATCAGGACGGCGGTCTGGATGGTCATATGCAGCGAGCCGGCGATGCGCGCGCCCTTGAGCGGCTGCCTGCTCGCATATTCCTCGCGGATCGCCATCAGGCCCGGCATCTCTATTTCAGCCATGCCGATTTCCTTTCGGCCATAGTCGGCGAGCGAAATGTCCTTGACGACGTAGTCGGTATTGGCGGCCATCAGCCTCGGCTCCCGCGTTGCGAAATTATCGGGCGCTTATAGGGGAGCGGCACCGCCCGATCAACCGGGACATAAAGATATCTTTATATCCCGCGGGGCAGCGCGCCCGGTGGCCGCCGAGTGCCTACGCCGCTCCGGCCCCTTCGTTGTCCTCGTCGAAGCCGTTGTTGACGAGCACGGTTATCGCGTCGAGCGCCTCGCGCGCCTGACGGCCGGTCGCCTGGACGAGGATCGTGGCGCCCGGGCCGGCGCCGAGCATCATCAGCCCCATGATGGAGTTGCCCGCGACGGTCTGGCCGTCCCGGCTGACGTGGATTTCGGCGTCGAAGCATTCGGCGGTGCGAACGAAGCGCGCCGAGGCACGTGCATGCAGCCCCTTGCGGTTGACGATGGTCAACTGCTGGGCGATCGCGCGTCCGGTCGGTGCCGCCGTGTCCATGTGCAACATTAGCCCCGATGCCGATCAGCCGCCAAGCGCTTCGCTGGCGACGTTGATGTACTTGCGGCCGGCCTCGGCCGCCTCCTTCACCGCCGTCTTGATGTCGAGATCGCCGCGCACGCGCGCGAGCTTCACGAGCATGGGAAGGTTGACCCCCGCGATGACCTCGACCTCGCGCGTCTGCATGACGGAAATGGCAAGGTTGGAGGGGGTGCCGCCGAACATGTCGGTGAGGATCACGACGCCGTCGCCCTCATCGGCGTTGTCCACGCATTTGAGGATGTCTTCGCGCCGCTGTTCCATGTCGTCGTCCGGCCCGATGGCAACCGTTTCGATCATCTCCTGAGGACCGACGACATGTTCGAGCGCGGACTTGAACTCGACGGCGAGCGCGCCGTGGGTCACCAGAACCATGCCGATCATACGAAATCCCCGAACTGGTACGCCCGACGCGGCAGGGTCGGGAGTGTCGACTCCTGCCCCTGGCGATTCAAGTGCTTTTTCGCCGCGCGCCCAGCGCCGTCGCGGGCAGGGCGCGCAACGCCTCCGTGACGAGCAGCGCCTGGTGTTCGATCTCGGTCACGCCGAACCTCGGCACCGGACACCGGGGCAGGCGCAGCCCGACGAGCTCGGTCGCGAGGTCCTCCTCCTCGACGAGGCGCTCGAGCTTCGCGACGAGGTCGACGACGAGATGCACGCGTCCCCTGGCCGCATGTGGGCGGGCGACGATGCCGCGCCCGCGCAACTCGATGAGCCCCGCGATGGCCGGCGGCGCGTACATCGTCAGCGCGCCCCTTTCGACCGCAAGGTCCACCCGGTCGTCCGACACAAGGTGCGACTTGAGCCCGCGGGCGTTCCATCGTTCGAGCAGCGACAGCGCCAGCAGAGACTTGCCCGAGCCGGACGGCCCGCGCAGCAGCAGACCCTTGCCGTCGAGGAGGATCCCCGTCGCGTGGACATTATGGCGTTTGTTCACTTGCGGCCCTTCTCCACCGCGACGCGCGGAAGGACGACAGTGAACACCGCACCCGACCGGTCCGTCCGGTTCTCGGCGCGGATCGTGCCCTTGTGGGCCTCGACGATCTGCCTCGAAATCGAGAGCCCGAGGCCGGAATGGTCGCCGAAATGCTCGCCGTCCGGGCGGTCCGTATAAAAGCGCTGGAAGATGCGCGTGATGTCGCCGCGGATGCCCGGACCCTCGTCGGTGACGGTGACGATGATCGCGTCCTCCGTCGTCTTTACGGCGACATGCACCGCCCCCTCTTCGGGCGAGAACGACACGGCATTGTCGATGAGGTTGGAGAACACCTGGGCGAGCCGGCTGTCCTGCCCCATCGTCACGGGCGCGAAGCGGCCGCTGCGCTTGTCGAGAACGACGTCGACGCCGCGCTTCATCGCAACGTCGCGCTGGATCGAGACCATCGCCTCGATCAGCTTTTCGACGTCGACGCGCTCGGTGTTGCGCCGCGCCAGCTCCGCATCGAGCCGGCTGGCATTGGAGATGTCGGAGATCAGCCGGTCGAGCCGGCGGACATCGTGCTGGATGATCGCCGAGAGGCGCTCGCGGTCCTCGGGCTTGGTGGCGCGGGGCAGCGTCTCGACCGCCGAGCGCAGCGACGTAAGCGGGTTCTTGAGTTCGTGCGCCACGTCCGCGGCGAAACGTTCGATGGCCTCGATGCGGTTGTAGAGCGATGAGGTCATCGAGCGCAGCGCCTTGCTGAGATGACCGACCTCGTCGGTGCGGTCCGAGAAGTCGGGAATCTCGGCGCGGCTGTTCATCGAGGCCTGAACCTTTTCGGCGGCCGCCGAGAGCCGCCGCAAGGGGCCCGCGATGGTGCCCGCAAGGAGCAGCGACAGCAGCAGCGTTACGCCGCCAGCGACGAGCGCGATCCGGATGATGCCCCAGCGCTCCGCCGTCGCAATCTGGTCGATGTCGCCCGGCGCGGTCGAGAGCAGCAGCACGCCGACCGTGGCGCGCACGCGCTGCACCGGCACGGCGACCGAAACGATGAGCTGGTGCCTGGCATCGACGCGCACGATCGCTGTTGCCGCCCCCGTCAGCGCGGCCGCGACCTCCGGATAGCGCGTGCCCTCGTCGGCGCCGTACTCCTGATAAAGCGGAAAGTCGTCCCCCGGCAGCCAGGCCATGAAGGCGTTCCACCAGTCGAAGAGGAAGAAGCCGGTGCCATCCTCGCGCTTGGTGATCTGCCTCAGGATCTCGCCTCGCGCGTAGATGTTGTCGCTGTCGAGGATCAGCAGGCCCTGCTGGTCGTAGATGCGCGCCCGTGTCCTCGTCGGCGTGATGAGGTTGCGGAGCAGCGGCGCCACGCGCTCGGGGTTGATCGGGAATTCGAGGCTCGGATCGAAGAAGCTGAGCGGGGAGACGGTGTTCCCGGCGGTGAGTTCCATCAGCCGGTCTGGATCGACCTGGATGACGTCGCTGTCGACGGTCGCGGACGCGGCGATGGCAGCCGCGATGATCTCGCCCTGCACCCTCAGACTTTGCACCCGGGCTTCGATCAGGCCGGCCCGCCACTGGTTGAGCAGCAGGATGCCGATGACGAGCACCGCAAGGCCGGCAAGGTTGAGCGCGACGATGCGGCGCGTCAGCGTCGAGAACACCCAGCGGCCGAAGAACCGCTGCACCGCGAGCCAGGCCGGCAGCGCCCCACGGCCCAATGCCGCCACGGCCTTGCCGAGGCCGGCGCTGCGCAAGCGTGCGTTGGGATGCGGCTGATCCATCGGTTCTCCTTACCGGCGCCCGGCGCCGGCCGCTAGAGACCGCGTTCTACTGCTCCTTGAAGCGGTATCCTACACCATAGAGCGTTTCGATCATCTCGAAGTCGTCGTCGACCGCCTTGAACTTCTTCCGCAGCCGCTTGATGTGGCTGTCGATGGTGCGGTCGTCGACATAGACCTGGTCGTCATAGGCCGCGTCCATCAGGGCGTTGCGGCTCTTGACGACGCCGGGCCTGAGCGCCAGCGCTTGCAGGATCAGGAATTCGGTGACCGTGAGCGTGACCCGCTGCCCCTTCCAGGTGCAGGTGTGCCGCTCCTCGTCCATGACCAGAGCGCCGCGCTCGATGAGCGCCTTGCCCGGCGCGGTCTCGCCACTTGCGCTCGTGCCGCCGCCGTCCCGCGGCGCTGCGCGGCGGAGGATCGATTTGACCCGCTCCACCAGCAGCCGCTGGCTGAACGGCTTGGTGATGAAGTCGTCGGCGCCCATCTTGAGGCCAAACAGTTCGTCGATCTCCTCGTCCTTGCTGGTGAGGAAGATGACCGGCACGTCGGATTTCTGGCGCAGGCGCCGCAGCAATTCCATGCCGTCCATGCGCGGCATCTTGATGTCGAGAATGGCGAGATCCGGCCTGTCGTTGGTCAGGCCCTCGAGGCCCGATGCACCGTCGGTATAGGTGGAGACCGAATAGCCTTCGGCCTCGAGCGTCAACGAGACCGACGTCAGAATGTTGCGGTCGTCGTCGACGAGGGCGATCTTGGGCATCAAGTTCCCTTTCCTCTGATCGGCACAAAAGGCCCGAATCCGGCGGACTTTGACCGACACAATTGCGCATAAATAAGGCGCGCAGCCCGCAATTGCCAGCGCGCGCGGCATTTTGCGCGAGTCCCGACGAAGGTCTTACGACCCATTGCGGGATGGCGGGCGCCCTGCGCCTCCCCTAATCGGGCCCTGGCGCGAGGTGCTGTCGCGCCCCGCGCTGAAGCCAGAGGGAAATCATGCCGGGCTACGATCACGCGGCGCTGCGGGCGGCTATCGCGGCGCGCGCCACCACCGTTTCAAGCAACGACGATGTGCCGGTGCTCGTCACCCGGGCGCTCAGCGAAGGCGAGGGCGAGCTCACCGCGAACGGAGCGCTCGCCGTGACCACGGGCGAGTTCACCGGCCGCTCCGTCAACGACAAGTTTATCGTCGCCGACGGGATGACCCGCGATCGCGTCTGGTGGGCCAATGCCGCCTCGATGAGCGAGGCGCATTTCGAGCGGCTGCTCGAGGACTTCGTCGCCGCCACCGCGGGCGCCGGACTCTACCGGCAGGACCTTGCGGCCGGCGCCGATCCGGCACACGGTTTTTCCGTCTCGGTCTTCACCGAAACGGCCTGGCATGCGCTCTTCATCCGCAACCTGCTGATCCGGGAGCAGCGCAGCGGCGGCACGGAGGTGACGGTCATCCACCTTCCCTCCTTCACGGCCGATCCGGTCCGTCACGGCACGCGCAGCGGCACCGTGATCGCCCTCGACATGACGCGCCGCATCGTCCTCATCGGCGGCACCGCCTATGCCGGCGAGATCAAGAAGGCGGTGTTCTCGCTTTTCAATTTTCACGCACCGTCGGCGGGCATCCTGCCCATGCACTGCTCGGCCAATGTGGGGGCGGCGGGCGACGTCGCGCTGTTCTTCGGCCTTTCGGGTACCGGCAAGACGACGCTCTCCAACGATCCGGAGCGGCCGCTGATCGGTGACGACGAACATGGCTGGACCGACACCGGGGTCTTCAACCTCGAGGGAGGCTGCTACGCCAAGACCGTGCGCCTGAGCGCAACGGCCGAGCCCGAGATCCATGCGGCGACCCGCCGCTTCGGCACCGTGCTCGAAAATCTCAGGCTCGATGCGCGGCGCGAGCCGCTCTACGACGACATCTCGCTCACCGAGAACACCCGCGCGGCCTATCCGCTCGAGGCGCTGCCGGCGGTGGCGCCCGGCGGCGTCGGCGGAGTGCCGAGGACCCTCGTCTTCCTGACCGCCGATGCCTTCGGGGTGCTGCCGCCGGTCGCGCGGCTGACGCCGGACGAGGCGGCCTATCACTTCCTCTCGGGTTACACGGCCAAGGTTGCCGGCACCGAGCGCGGCGTCACCGAGCCGGTCGCAACCTTTTCGGCCTGCTTCGGCGCGCCGTTCATGCCATTGCACCCGCGTGTCTATGGCGAACTGCTGACCGAGCGGTTGCATCGCAGCGGCGCCGCGACCTGGCTTGTCAATACCGGCTGGACCGGTGGCCCCTACGGGGTCGGCCGCCGCATCGACATCGCTTCGACCCGCCGCATCCTCGCGGCAGTGCTGTCGGGGGCGCTGGAGCGCGCGCCCATGCGCGTCGACGCGCATTTCGGTTTCAAAGTTCCGGCGGCCATCGATGGCGTCGACGCGCAGCTGCTCGATCCGCGCCGCTGCTGGGGCGACGGCGGCGACTACGACCGCGCGGCTCGCCGCCTGCTGGACCTTTTCGAAGAGAACTACCGCCGCCTCGATCCGTCCACCCGCGCCGCGGCCGAATAGCGGAAGCGATCCCCGCGCCCGCGGGCGGCGGCCCATTGCCCGGCCGGCCTGCGGGACTCAGTTCGGCGTGTAGAAGACGTGCGAGCCGATCGCGGCGACGCGCTTGAAGGTGTGCGACCAGCGCGGCGCGACGGCGGTCGTGTGGTAATAGAGCGCGCTGTCGGGGAGGACACCGGGCCGCTGCCCCTTCTGGAACTCGTAGAATGCCTCTTCGGCGAGCTTCAGCGAGCGGTTCCAGGCGGTGCGCTCACGGCCGTAATCGGAGCGACCGTCGCAGGCAAAGGTGAACTGGCACTTGTAGCGGCCGCGGTCGGCATTCTGGAACACCACGCCGCAGATCGTCGAAGGATATTTCTTCGAGAAGGCGCGGTTGATGATGACGTTGGCGACGGCGAGCTGCCCCTCGTGCGATTCGCCCCGCGCTTCGTGGTAGATCGCCTGGGCGAGGCAGAGCTTTTCACCCTCGGCAAGCTTCACCTTCTTGGCCGTGGGCACGAAGCTCTTGCTCGCATAGGCCGAGAGCACGTCCGCGGTCAGCGCCGGCCGGTCGGTGATGTCGACGGTTTCGATCGCCTCCAGCGCCTCGTTACGCCGGCGGGCGATATACCCCATGAGCACCGCCTCGGTCAGCTGCGCCCCTTCGGGCTGGACCTCAAAGGCATCGAAGGCCTCGAGCGCCCTGCGCCGTTCGACATAGGCCGCTAGCAGCTCGCTGGTGAGCACGGGCTTCTGGCTCAGGAACCATGCCTGCCGCTTCATGGCGACGGCCGGGGTCAGCGGCGCCGGAACGACGATTTCCGCGCCGGCGGCGGAAGCGGGCGAAGCGACGATGAGCAGCACCAGAGCCGTCGCGGCAAACGCCATGGCGTGCGCCAGTGCACGCATCGCTCCTGCTGCAGGCCTTGCCCTCAAACGTTCCTTCCCCCCGCCGCCGCCCTTCCGGACGGCGCCGGTTCCGACCCAGTTTCCGAGGGACCCTAGCCGAGCTTTTCGCCATAGGGAACCCAAAATTTACAGTTACTTAACCATGAACGTTAGCCCATTAAGACGAGGTTAATGTCGGGGAAAATGGGCGCAAGTCCCTGAATTGCCGGGACTTGCCGCGTGGCTAACGGCGGCTAACAGACCGCTGAAAAGTAAATTTAAATGCGAATCGCGGCCGCCGGGCCACACCTCGCCTGGGCATGGCCTGCGGGGCGGGGCTCGCCTACGGGAAGACGAGCTCGCGGACCTGGTGCAGGCTTTCGAGCACGGCGCGGCAAAGGCCGGCGATCTCCTCGGTCGGGCCGACGAGATCGGGGACCATGACCGTCTGCATGCCCGCCGCATGCGCGGCGCGGACGCCCGCATGGGAGTCCTCGATGGCGAGGCAGGCCTCCGGCGATAGCCCCAGCCGCGCGGCGGCCGTCAGGTACGGCTCGGGATGCGGCTTCGGATTGGTTACGTCGTTGCGGGTGACGACTGCGGCGAAGAGATCGAGAAGGCCCGCTGTTCCGAGATGCCGCTGGGCATGCGGCGAGCGCGACGAGGTTGCGACAGCGGCAGGAATGCCGCGCCCCTTCAGTTCTGCGAGCATCTCGCGCACCCCGCTCTTCACCGGCACGGCGGCCGCCATTCGCTCGCGCATCAGCGCGCGGCACTGTTCTTCGAAGAGGGCGCAGGGGAAGCTGACGCCGTAGGCCTCGACGAGAATCTGGTTGGTGGCCTCGTGGCTCGTCCCCACCATCGCCTGGTGCACGGTCTCGGTCAGTTCGAAGCCGAGCGCGCCGCAGACGTCGAAGGCAATCTCCCGGAACACCGTCTCGGTGTCGAGAAGCGTTCCGTCCATGTCGAAGATGACCCCCGAGAACGGAGCGAGGGCGTGCATTGGATCGGCGTGAAGCATTGCCCCGATATAGGGGCATTTGCGGAGGCGCGCCAGCGGGCCCCCGCGCGCGCCCTGCCCCGGAAGGGCACCAAACCTTAACCATGATCCGCTAGCATCGGCCGGCTTGGATGGAGGGCCCGCCGCTGGAACTCCTGCTGCTTCTGCTTGCCGTTCCGCTGCTCTGGTTCGCCCTCTGGCCGGCGCGCGCCTTCAGCCGCGTCCGCCGGCACCGGCTTGCGGGTGCCGGCCTTGTCGCGGCCCTGCTGGTCGTGGGCTGGCTCGTCGTCGGCGCCCTCCGGCCGGCGCCGCCGGCAACCGCCGACTATGCGGCGGGCGACGTCCAGCTCCGCGCCATGCTGGACTAGCCTCAGGCCGCCTGCTTCCCGAACTTGCTCGTCACCTCCTCGGCAAGCCGCCCGCTCAGTTCGGCGAAGTGGTCGAAGCGCTGGATGAAGCTCCCGACGCCGGCCGTCGCCGACCGCAATTCGATGATGAGGTCCTGGATTTCCGCTGCCGGGACCTGGGCCCGGATCTCGTCCCATCCCGGCCAGCCGGGTCGCGTGTCGGAGCCGGAAATCTGGCCCCGCCGCCCCGAGAGGATGGCGTTGATCCTGGCGTTGGCCTCGGACGGGCAATGCACGGTGACGTCCATGATCGGCTCGAGCAGCACCGGCGAGGCCTCGGGCATGCCCTCGCGCATGGCAATCTGCGCCGCCTGTTTGAAGGCCATATCGGAGGAATCGACGGTGTGATAGGAGCCGTCGGTCAGCGTCACCGCGATGTCGACGACGGGGAAACCGAGCGGCCCGCCCGATTCGACATACTCGCGCACGCCGTTTTCGACCGAGGTGAAATACTGCCGCGGCACCACGCCGCCGGTAATCGTTTCGGCGAAGCTGAAGCCGGCGCTGCGCTCACGCGGCTCGATTCTGAGCACCACGTCGCCGAACTGGCCGTGCCCGCCCGATTGCTTCTTGTGCCGTCCGCGCTTTTCGACCGGCTTGCGGATGGTTTCGCGGTAGGCAATGCGCGGCGGCGCGGTCGAGACGGCAACGCCGTACTTGCCGGTCAGCCGCTCGATCGTCACTCTGAGATGCATCTCGCCCTGGCCCTCCAGCACCGTCTCGCCGGTCTCCTGAATCTGCGAGAGGCGCAGCGCGGGGTCTTCCTCGAGGATCTTCGTCAGGGCCGACGAGAGGCGAACGTCGTCCTTGCGCTCCCGCGGCGCGATCGCGAAGGCCATCACCGGCTCGGCAGGATCGGGCGGCGCGAGTTGCTTGCCGGCGCCGGCGTCGCGCCCGGCGGGGTAAAGCGTGTCGCCGGTGCGGGCGAACTCGAGCTTGCCGAGGGCGACCGTATCGCCTGACCTTGCCGCCTCGCGCTTGCTGGTATCGGCGCCCATGACGCGCTGGATGCCCGAGACACGGTTGTCGCCGCCGTCCGGGGAGACGAGCGCGGCACCGTCCTTGATCTCGCCCGCGAGCACGCGGACGATCGAGAGCTTGCCGCCGTGAGCGGTATGGACCGTGTGCAGCACCTGCGCCGCGGTGGGCGATCCCTGGTCGAGGCCGAGCCGCCGCGCGGTTTCGACGACGCCCGGCGCCTCGTGCCGCAATGCCTTGAGCAGGCGGCCGATCCCGTGGCCGTGCTCGGCCGAGCCGATGAAGACCGGGCAGATCAGCCCCTCGCGCAGCTCGCGCACGAGATCGGCGAAGACGAGGCTCTTTTCGGGCTCTATATCCTCGAGCAGCTGCTCCATCAGCGTGTCGTCGAAATCGGCGAGCTTCTCGAGCATCGAGAACCGCGCCTCGTGTTCGCGGCTGAGCTCCCCTTCGGGGATAGCGACGATCTCGCTGTCTTTACCCTCGCGATAGATGTGCGCGCGCTCCTGCGCGAGATCGATAAATCCTGTCACCCCGCTGCCGCCGTTGCGCAGCGGAATCTGCCTCAGGACCAGCGGCACCGCCGAAGCGGGCTGCAGCAGCGTCAGCGCGTCGCGCACCCGCGCTTCGGTCTTGTCCATCTTGTTGAGGAACAGCATGCGCGGAATGCCGCGCGCCTCGAGATCGCGCAGGATCACCTGCAGCGCCGGGATCTTTTTTCCGTCGTCCTCGGCCACGACGACCGCGAGGTCGCAGCCCGCGAGGATGGGGCCCGACTGATGCTGGAATTCGATCGAGCCGGGGCAGTCGATGAAGGTGTAGCGGTCGCCCATGAACTCCGCTTCCGCAAAGTTGGCTTCGACGCTCATCATGTGTGCGCGCGCCTCGGCGCTTGCGTCGCCCACTGTGTTCTTCTCGGATACCCTGCCCTGTCGGGTAATGGCCCCGGTGCGCGCCAGGATCGCTTCGAGCAGCGACGTCTTGCCGCTGGCGAAAGGCCCGACCAGCGCGATGCACCGAGGCCCGTCTGCTTTGCCGCCTGCCATCATTTCCTCCCGTTCGTGATTTGTTCGTCGCCGGATGTAGGGCCCGGTCCGGACGCGGGGGTAGCCGTCGCCGCGCTCGACTGGCCGGGGCCGATTGTTAGACCTTTGGAGGCGGCGGTCAAACGGGCAGCATCGCTGCCGCAACGGCGAACGATCCGCTGAACGGCGTCTGAACTGGCCGTTCGGGCCGCTTCAAGCTAGGATCGGCTAGGGTTTGCCGCATGATCTACAAAGGGCGGGAACCAGCCATGGGACAGCAGCAATTGGCCAGCGCCGACCCCGGTTTCATCGAGAGCTTCGAAGCCCGGCCGCCGGTCGCCTTCAGCTCCATGCCGGAGCTCGGCATTCACCTGTTCTCGGTCGAAAAATGCCTCGGCCGCATCGACGAGCTTTTTGCGCTCCTCTCGGATGACGAGCGGGCCCGCGCCGCCGAGATCGGCCACACCAATCGCCGCAATGCCTATGCCGCCTCGCGCGGGCTGCTGCGCTCCGCCCTCACCGAGGCGAGCAAGGGCGTGGTGCCGGTCTCCGCCTGGCAATTCGGCCTCGGCCCGCACGGCAAGCCCCATGTCGTCGCGCCCGAAGGCGCCGGACTCCGCTTCTCGCTCTCCTACACCACGACGCTGATTGCGATTGCGGTCAGCCCCAAATACGAGCTCGGCGTCGACATCGAAGTCGTGCCCGGCACGATCAGCGAGGTGCCGTGGCAGGTGCTCACCCAGGCCGAGCGGCAGTTCATCCGCACGTTGCCGGAAGCGGAGCAGTTCACCGAGTTCCTCAACATCTGGACGATCAAGGAAGCCTACACCAAGTATCTCGGCGTCGGCGCGAGCCTCGATTTCCGAAAGGTGCAGGTCTCGACCGAAACCGACCTCGAAAGCGCCCGCACCAGCGCCGAAACGCGCCTCCCCGATCCGACGGTTAAGCAGCGCACGCTCGAAGTGGGATGGCAGACGATCGTCCTCGCGGTTGCGGGCGGCAAGCCAGTCGAGGGCAGGTTCGCGGCGCCCGCGGGCGAGGCGGTCAGCCTGCTGCACCGCGTCTAAACAAGCGCGGCCGCGCCTGCTATCAAGGCGCAATGTCGGCCTTCGATCCCTATGCGCTGCTCGGCGTCGCCCGCACGGCAAACGCCGCCGCCATCAAGGCGGCCTATCGGACCCTGGTCCAGACCGCCCATCCCGACCGGGGTGGCGAGGCCGTCCGCTTCATCGAGATCGTCCGGGCCTTCGACCTCCTCAGCGATCCCGAAGCGCGCCGCCTGTACGACGAGACGGGGGCGGTCGACGAGGATGCGGTCAAGACCTTCCGTCGCGACGTGACGAAGATCCTCGCCGACATGTTCGATGCGGCGGTGGAAACGGCCGTCGCGACGGGCATCGACCTGGGCAAGGTCGATTTCGTCGCGCAGATGACGACCGCCGTTCGTACCGGGCTCGCCGAGGCGCGTGGCGGCCTCGGCCGCGCCGATCGCGACATCCGCGCGCTCTCGGCCCTCGGCCGGCGCATCCGGCGGCCCGACGCGGGGCCCAATCTCTTTGCCGCGCGGCTCGACGCGCAGATCACTGCCAAGGCCGCCGAGAAGGCCGCGGCCCGCCGCCGCGTGCTCCTCCTCGAAACCGCTATCGTGGAACTGGGCAATTACCGCTCCGAGGTCGAGCTCATCTCCGCGCTCGAGGCCGCGCCCTAGTCCAATAAATGCGCACCGAAAATGTCGAGCCGTGCGTTCCCCGCTCGTAGGGAAGGCAGACGGGCAATCGCGCCCGTCCTCAACGAGAGGAAATGTCATGCTCAGGCAGACACTTACCGCCGCAGCAATGGGAGCCGCGCTGATGTCCCCAACCTTCGCCCTCGAACCCACCTCCGGCGCCACGGCCGAGATCAACGGCCTCACCATGTATTACGAAGTCCATGGCGAGGCGGGCGATCCCCTGGTCCTCATCCACGGCGCGTACATGACCATCCCCACCAACTGGGCCGGGATGATCCCGGCGCTGAGCCAGACGCGCCAGGTCATTGCCGTCGAGCTCCAGGGGCACGGCCGCACCTCGGACCGCGATACCCCCATCACCTACGAAGGCATGGCCGACGACGTGGCCGCGCTGCTCGATCACCTGAAGGTCGATCGGGCGGCCGTCTTCGGGTACTCGATGGGCGGCGGCGTCGCTATCCGCCTCGCCATGCAGCATCCGGAAAAGGTCAGCCGGCTGATCGTCGCCTCGATGCCGATCGCCTATGCGGCCTTCCCTCCGACCTTTCATGACATGATCGAAGGCATGACGCCTGAATTGTTCGTCGGTTCGCCCTTCGAGGCCGCGCATACCGATCTCGGCAAGACCTCCGAAGAGTTCGTCGCTCTCTTCGAAAAACTGCGTGCCCTCGACCTTGAGGATTTCGCGTGGGACGAAGAAGCCTTTGCCGCGATCGCCGTTCCGAGCCTGCTCATCTTCGGCGATGCCGATGTCATCAACATCGACCACATCGCAAAAATGCATCGCCTGCTCGGCGGCGTTACCGATGGCGACACCAACGGCCTGCCCAAGACCCAGCTCGCCGTTCTGCCGGGCACCAGCCACATCGGCGTGTTCTTCAACCCCCGGAACGTCGAATACCTGACGGCGATCGTTCCGGCGTTCCTCGAGCAGGAACTGCCGCAGGCGCCGCAGATGCCGTTCTGAAAATCTGAACCCAAAGGCGAGGCCGCCCGTTCTGCTCGACGGGCGGCCTCGAATCGTGCGCTTGGCAACAAGCGCTAGAGGCAGACCTTGGTCGTGCCTGCCGCCCGGAAGCCGAGCTTGGTGGCCGCGGCTTTCGAGAGATCGATGATCCGGCCCTTGTGGAACGGGCCGCGGTCGTTGATCTTCACCTTGACGGATTTCCCCGTGCGCTGGTCGGTGACCGTGACCACAGAGCCGAAGGGGAGTGTCCGGTGGGCGGCCGTCATGGCGTTCTGGTCGAACCGTTCGCCTGACGCCGTCTTCTTGCCGTGGAACCCCGGTCCATACCAGGATGCGCCACCGCATTGCGCCAGTGCCGGCCCCGTAGCGGAAAGAACAAGCCCCGCCATCAGGGCCGCGACACAGATATGCTTGGTCAATGGGTACTCACTTACTCATGGTTTACGAACGGTTGGCGGGCTAAGGGCCGCTCGTGACCACAATGTGAACCGAAAATGAACGAGCGGAATTGGCGGCGGCGAGTGTTGCACTTGTGTGACACCCGCCGGAATCGCCACGTTTCCGGCCCATTTGGGTGCAGGTCCAGCGCCAATGGCAATCGCATGGCGCGAGCACGGCGCTGATCGGGCCGTGAGTATTGCTGCTCGCCGAAAGTCTATCGAAAATCTTGGTCGCGACGGTCAGCGTCCGCGCGGCAGCAACCCGAAGAGAAAGAGATTTTCGAGAAAACGCGCCGCGTCCTCGAAGCGGCCTTCGCCGCCGCGCTCGGGACCGAGCACCGCGCGCACCTGCACGTCGAAATCGGCATAGTGCTGGGTCGTCGCCCAGATCGAGAAGATGAGGTGATAGGGATCGGTGCGGACGACCTTGCCCGCATCCATCCAGCCTTCGATGACCTTGGCCTTCTCGTCGACCAGTGCCTTGAGGTCGCCTTCGAGCACGTCGAGGATTCGTGGCGCGCCCTGCAGCATTTCGTTGGCGAACAGCCGGCTCTGGCGTGGAAAGTCCCGGCTCATCTCGAGCTTGCGGCGGATGTAGCTCTTGAGCTCCTGGATCGGGTCGCCCTTGGAATCGAGCTCGCGCAGCGGCGCCAGCCAGATGTCGAGCATCTCGATCATCAGCCGCTTGTGGATCTCGTCCTTGCGCGGGAAATAGTAGAGCAGGTTCGGCTTGCTCATGCCGGCGGCTTCGGCGATCTGGTCGATGGTGGAGCCGCGGAAGCCGTGCTGCGAGAAGACGTCGAGCGCGGCTTCGAGGATCAGGTCCTGCTTCTCGCGCTGGATGCGAGTCCTCGCCCGCGGCCGCGCCGGCGGGCTATGCCCCGCCGCGTCGTCCGCCTTCGTCCCCTTGTCTGCCTTGGCCGGCGCCATGTGTGGTCGCGAAACGTTTGTCCAACTGGTCAAAAATCCAGTTACCACGGCAACCGCTTAAGTGCCAGCAAGCCGGTGCTGCTCTTCAGAGTTTTGTCGGCCCGCAGGCAGGTCCCGGCCGATGCCGGCGCGGGCCGGGGTTGTGGCGGCGTCAGAGGCCGAGGCGGGCGACGACCCGGTCGGCGAGGCGCGTGCAGCGCATGCCGTCGAACGGGAAGACCGCCGAGAACCCGGTGGCGATCCTCGCCTCCAGCGCCTCGCGCAGGAGCCGCTTGGCCCGGAACAGCCTGGTCTTCACCGTCGCCGGCTTGATCCCGAGGAAGCTCGCGACCGCTTCTGTCGGCATCTCCTCGATCTCCCGCATGACGAAAACCAGCCGGAATGCCTCGGGAAGGGAATCGACGACTTCGGTGAGGAGCACATTCATTTCGCGGCGGCCTGCCGATTGCTCTGGGGAGAGCGCGCTCGCGCCCCCGGGGAACGGGATCAGTTCGGCGCCGCCTGCCTGCGCCGCCTCGAGCGCCTCGACGCCGACGGTCGGCTTCTGGCGCCGCCGCCGGCCGATGGCCTCGTTGAGCGCGATGCGCGTGATCCAGGTGGAGAAGGCTGCCTTTTCTTCGAACCCGTCGAGACGCGTGAACGCTTTCACATAGGTCTCCTGCACGACGTCCTCCGCCTCGGCGTCGTTGCGCAGCACGGCACGCGCGACGCGGAACAGCCGCTGGTTGTTGCGCCGGATGAGTTCGCGGATTGCCGCCTCGTCCCTGAGACGGGCCGCTGCAAGCAGCTGCGATTCGTCGGGGGCGGCCGCCGGGCGTGCTCGCCTCAGGACTGTCTGGTCGGCCATGGCTCTGTACCTCCACCGCGATTGGACGCGCCGTCCGCGGTTTGGTTCCCGGCGCTTCAGCGGCCTTCGCGGCGCAGCATCCCGCGGTAGACGCCGGGTTTCGATCCGGGGATCTCCATGGCGTCGAGCCGGCGCTGGTAGAACTCGACCGGGCCGGGGTCGCCGATGACGGCGTAACCGTATCCCGCCTCGCGCATGCCGTTGAGCGTCGCCATCAGCAGCGCCTCGCCGATGCCCTGCCCGCGCGCCGCCTCGGCAACGCCCGTGGGGCCGAAGAAGCCCTTCGCGGTCGCGTCGTGACACGCAAATCCGAGCAGCGCCGGGCCCTTCACGGCGATCCAGACCGTGACCGGCAGCTGGCCGAGGCCCATGGCGGCCTCGCCTGCCCAGATTTCCGAGAAGTTGTCCCTGATCCAGTCGAGGATGAGATAGCGCTCGAGCGGCAGCGCCCGCCGAACGACGATTCCGGCGGCCGCTACCCTTCGGGTCGCTTCAACCTCGGGCAGGTCGTATAGGCGGACGAGCAGATCGGTCATTGGCTCAGCGTCCCTCGAACTGACCGTAAAGGTTCGGCATCAATCCCGCGAGCGCCGAAAAGCGGTCCCAGTCTTTCGAGGCCTCCGGCGTCCATGCGGTTTCGGCGAGCGCCGACAGCCGCGGAAACACCAGCCGGTCGAAGACCGCCCGGTCCGTCAGGTGCTCGCTCCAGATGCAACCCTGGATGCCCAGCAGCCTCTCCCGTTCCGCTTCGCTCCAGCCGGCCGTCGGGTCGAAGGCATAGGTCCGCTCGGGGGAAATCCATCCGGCCCAGGCCGCGCCGGGTTCGTGCCAGTCCGCGCTGTTGGCCATGTCGAGGTAATACGCCTGCGCCGGCGCCGCGACGACGTCGTAGCCCTCCGCCGCGAGCCGGCGGCTGATCGCCGCGTCCTTCCAGCCGACCAGATAGGCGCCGTTCTTCTCGATGCCGCCGCCCTCCGCGGCCTCTTCCCATGCCCCGGTGATCTTGCCGCGCGATGCGAGGAACGACTGCACGCGTTTGAGCAAATGCGCCTGCAGCGGTGCCGCGCCAGCAACGCCGAGGTCTGCCCGCAGCCGGTTGGCGAGCGGCGAGCCGTGCCAGGCGTCGGCCGGTACCTCGTCCGCACCGACGTGGAAATAGCGCGAGGGAAAGAGCTCGCAGAGCTCGCCGAAGATGGCCTCCAGCGTATGATAGACGGCCTCGACCGCCGGGTTGAGGCAGTTGTTGGGGAAATGCTGGATCGAACCGTACTGTCCGGACTCGTCGAGGTCCACGAGCTCGGGCAGGGCTTGCAGCAGCGCGTAGCAATGGCCGGGGATGTCGATCTCGGGCACCACCTCGATGCCGAAATCCTGCGCGAGATCCACGATGTCGCGCACCGCGTCCTGCGTGTAATGGCCGCCCGTACGTTCCGGCCCGCTGCCGAGCAGCGGCGGAATGGCCTCGCCATGTCCGCGCCAGGCCGCACGGCCGGTGAGCGCGGGGTAGGCGTTCACTTCCACGCGCCAGGCTTCGTCGTCCGAAAGATGCCAGTGGAAGACGTTGAGCTTGTTCCAGGCGAGGATGCAGAGGAACTGCTTGATCTCCTCGCTCGAATAGAAGCGGCGCGCCACGTCGAGATGGCAGCCGCGCCAGCGCATCCGGGGCCGGTCTTCGATCCGGCCGCGGGTCGGAAACGAAAACCGCGTGGGCTCCAGCCGGGCGCCGCGCTGCATCTGGGCCAGCGTGACGAGGCCGTAGAGCAGGCCCGTTTCCGATCCGCCGACGACGTCCGCGCCGTCGGGCGAGAAGTCGATCCTGTAGGCCTGCTCGCCGAGCGCTTCGTCGAAGCTGCAGTCGACGGGATATCCCCCCTCTTCGTCGTCCCGCACGATTCCTTCGCCGGGGAACAGAAATTGCGTGAGCGCAGCAAAGTTGTCGGCGACGACGTCGCCCGCCCCGTCGTCCGCGACGATCGCAAAGCCCGGCGGGGCGCTGCGCCGTCCCGCGACCGAAACCGTCTGCGGCCACGGGATGATCGAGAGTCCCGGCTCGTTCGCTTGTCCCGCAGCGAGGCGCATCGTGGCGCGCCGGTTCGGCTCGTTGCTTGCCGATAGTCGCGTCGGCACCGTCAGCGCCGCCGAGGCGCCGCCGTCGGCGTGAATGACGAAGCCTGCGGTCGGCCCCTCCGTCCAGTGCCGGATGCGGTTGTCGGGCGTCGTGATCTCGATCGACCAGCGCGCTCCGGGCGCAAGCTCGAAACCGGGCTCGGGCTCGAACTCGCAATAGTTCGATAGCGTGCGCACGAGACGCGCGTTGTGGAATTCGGCATTGCCGCCCAGCCGGCCGGGTCCCGAAACGCCGAGTCGGAAGTTGCGGAGCGGCTCCGGCCTGCCGTTGGTCAGCGTCAGGCGGCAGCGTCCGGGCGCGCCGTCGCGCGGCGGCGTCCATTCGCTCTCGAGGACGAAGCCGTCTCTCATGTTCTCCGCCATCAGTCGACGCGTCCCCGCGCGGCGACACGTTCGGTCGCGACGACGCGGTCGCCCGAAACGATATGCACCACGTCGAACAGATTGGAGACGACACAGGCATGGTTGGGAATAACGCGCACCCGCTCGCCGACCGCCAACGCAACGGGTGATCCCGCTTCGATCACGCCGTGCTCCTCGTTGAGGAAGCTCAGCGTCAGGTCCGTTCCGGCAACGAGACCGTAGCCTTCGATGCCCGGAGCGATGTCGCTGCTCAGCGCCTTCGATCCGCTGTCGAGCACGGCGCGATTGGGCGTCGGGCGGCTGACCACGGTCGTGAGCACCGTGAGCGCGCAATCGTCCAGGTTCGCCGCGCCGGCCCTAACCTGCAGGCGGTCGTAGTAGATATAGGTCCCGGGCCGGCGCTCGGTGACGACGCTGTCGCCGGTGCGCCACATGTCGGGCGTGTTGCCGCCGGTGATCCGCGGCACCGCAACTCCCGCCTCCCTGAAAAGCTCGACGGCCGCGGCGAGCCAGGCTTCCGCCTCGTCGAGGCGCCGCGCCGGCGGATAGGTCATCAGGCCACCGAAAAGCAGTCCCGGCGCGCGCGCGATCTCACGCGCAAGGGCGAGCGCTTCCTCGGGGGTCTGCACGCCGCAGCGCCGCGTGCCGGTGTCGCACTCGACGAGGACCGTCAGCGGCTTCTCCGGCCCGAAGGTCGCGGCGTAGCCGGCGATGGTCGCGAGGCTGTCGGCCGTGACGCTGAGCGTCACGCGCTCGCTGAGCGCCTTGAGACGCCGCAGCTTGCTCTCGCCGAGGATGTTGTAGGGAACGAAGATATCCGCAAGCCCTGCGTCGGCCATGACCTCGGCCTCGCCCAGCTTCTGCGCCGTGATCCCGACCGCCCCGAGTTCGACCTGGCGCTTGGCGAAGCGCGGCAGCTTGTGCGTCTTGATGTGCGGCCTCAGCGCATAGCGGTTGGCGTCCGCGTGCTCCTGCGCCCGCCTGAGGTTCGCCTCGACGCGGTCGAGGTCGATGAGGACGCAAGGGGTCTCTAGTTCGGCGATGGTCGACGGCATGAGCGGCTTCCGTGGGGGAGACGAGGTCCCGAGTAGCAGGCGGAGCGGCGCAGGGCTAGCAGGCTCGGGCGCGACATGAAGCGCGCCGGGCACGGCAGGGCGTCAGCTCATCCGGTCGCGCGCCCTCAGTACGAAGCCGATGATTTCCGCGACCGCCTCGAAGAGTTCGACCGGAATCGTCCCGTCGAGTTCGACGCCGGCGAGCGCCTGCGCCAGCGCTGGGTTGGCGTCGATGACGATGTCGTTCTCCCGCGCGAGCGCCACGATTGCCTCCGCGATCAGTCCATAGCCCTTGGCGGTGACGCGCGGCGCCTCGCGGCTCCCCCGTTCGTATTCGAGGGCGACTGCAAGCTTCCGCATGGTGGTCGCGTCCTCGCTCATCCGGTGCGATCCATCAGGCGGCCGGCAGCGGGCACGGTTTCGGGTTGCGGGACGCCGCGGCGGATGCCGAGCGCACCCACGGTGAGCCCTTTTGCCTCGAGCGCCGGCTTGAGTTCGGGGAGCATCGCCTCGAGGGCCTGCGCCGTCTGTTCCTCCGCGGCCCAGAGCGCGACGTTTGCCGTGCTCCCGAGGAGCGAGATTTGCGCCCCCACCTCGCCGATTACCGAGAAGCTGACTGCAAAGCGCACGCGCCAGCCGCGCTCGCCGCGGCGTCGGCCCTTGCCCTCGGCGTCGCGCTGCACCTGGAGCTGGGCCAGCGACAGCTCCTGCCCGAGCAGCATCGGCAGCTCGACGATGAAGTCTGTCGCCGGCAGGGCTGCGGCGCGGGCGCCCTCCGGCGGCTGGCTCGCAAGCTGGGTGAGCTTCAGCCGCGACAGCGCGCCGTCGGTCTGGTGCAGCAGGGTGCGCGCGGCCTCGCGGGGGCTCGCGGCATCGGGAAGGCTCGGCGCTTCGCCGCGCAGGCCGCGCGGCTGCGCATGGCGCATGGGCGGCGGCGGACGCCGCGACACGGGCGCGACCGGCGCGATTTCGCCGCCTTCGAGCAGGGCGAGGAGCCCCGCGCGAAGCTGGAGCAGCGCCGACCGCGTGTCCGGCTGCGCCGGGGCTCCGGACCGGGATGGAGGCTCGAGAAAGACCCCGGAGCGGACGACCGCCTCGCGAATGGCCGCGGCGGTCGGCGCGCTGCCTTCGAGCGGCAGGCGCATGGCCAGGAGGCGGGTGGCAGCCTCCGCGACGGGATGCGGCGGGCTGGCGAGCTTGCCTTGCATGGCCGCGAGATTCTGCAGGAGGGGTGCGATGCTGTCCTGCCGCGCGGCTGCCTGTGCGGGCTGATGCAGCGGCAGCGGGAGCGTGCCTGCCGCTGTCCTTGAGCGTTGGGCGACGAGGGCAGCTTCTGCCAACGGCGGCGGCGTGGCGGCGACGGACGGCGAAGGCTGTGTCGCGGGGGCAGCGGAACCGCCGGCAACGAATGCGGCAGCCGTCCCGCTCCGGGTCACGGTCGGTGACGATGCCGTTGGCGGGGCGGCCATGCCCGGCGCGACGGGGGCCGCAGCCGCACCGCCTGGCGTCGGGGCGGCGGGGGAAGTTGCCGGCCCGCTCGATGCGGCCGCCGGCGGGATTGCTGTCGCTCGAGGGCCGGCTACGGTGGCAGCGCCCGGGAAAGCCGGCTGCGTGCCGGTCGTTCCCGCCGGGGCGATCCGCGCATGAACGACCCCGGCCGAAAGCTGCGGCGGCAACGTGGCCGCTGCGGGAGGAGGCGTGGGAGCAGCGGCAGTTCCGACCGGCCGCGAGGGCGCGGCGGTGACCGGCGGCGTTCCGGCGCCGGATCCGGCAACGGGACTTGCCGACGTCGGCGGGGTCGCCGGGATGACGGAATTGGCAGGCGCCGGGGCCGCGGCGGGTGCGATCGCAACCCGCGATCCTGCTGCGCCGGCTGGCGACGTCGATGCCGCCGACGCAACGAATTGGGCCTGGATCTGCTGCGACGGGCCGGAGACGGCGGCGGACGCCGGTCCTTGCGCGATCGGCGTCGGCGTTGCTGTTGCCGTGCTCGTGGCAGCTGGCGCCGTCGGTCTGGGTACTGCGGCGGGGGTCATGGCCGCGGGTGTTGCGTGGCTGGATGCGGGCGCGGGGCTGCCGCCCGGGGTGGCGGAGGCCGCGGCTGCGGCCGGCAGCGCATCGAGCCGCGCAGGCGGCGGCATGGCCAGCACGGCCGGTTGCGGCATCGGCGGCGGCGCCGCCGGGCGCGGCTGCAGCGCGAGAACCGGCGCGCCCGAAGGCGACATCTCGGCCCTGAGCAGGATGGCGGTGCCGGGCGGCAGCGGCTGGCTCAGCTTCACCGTCAGCGTCTCGCCGCCGATCCGAAGCTGCGTCAGCCCCTGGGCATTGGTCGAAAGTACCGTTGCCTCAAGGCTCTGCCCGAGCCGCGCGGTCAAGGCTTCGAGCCCGGCGCGCGCCGCGAGGACCGCCGCCGGCACGGGCTGCTGCGGAACGAGTTGTGCGGTAAGGCCGGCGGGGATCATGCGCCGATCCTGCCCCAAGAGCGTTAATTTGCCTTAACGAACAGGCGCCAATTCGTGCGGCCTGCCACGGCTCCCGGCGGTTCCGCGAGGCTCCGGATCGGGCGCCCTGCGCTCGAGGTTTTTCGCGACGGAACAGTCGCCCCCGGCGTTGGCAGCGGCGGCGCGAGTCAGTAGAGCTACCCCCAATGCCGTCCCGCTATCTTTCCCGTCTTCGCCTCACCCAGTTCCGCAACTATGCGTCTGCGGCGCTCGATCTCGATTCGCGGCACCTTGTGCTCGTGGGGCCCAACGGGGCCGGCAAGACCAACCTCCTCGAAGCGATCTCCATGCTCGCGCCCGACCGGGGGATGCGACGAGCCCCCTTCGAGGAACTGGCGGCACACGGGTCCGACGGCGCCTGGGCGGTCGCCGTCACGGTCGAGACCCCCGACGGTCCCGCCGATATCGGCACCGGGCTCGCGGCCGGCGACGGCGCCCGCAAGGTGCGGATCAACGGAGCGACCGCCCGGACCGTCGAGGAGATGAGCGACTACCTCCGGGTGCTCTGGCTGACGCCTGCCATGGACGGGCTCTTCACCGGGCCGGCGAGCGACCGGCGCCGCTTTCTCGACCGCCTGGTGACGACGCTCGTTCCCGGCCACGCCGCGACCGTCGCCGACTACGAAAAGGCCATGCGCCAGCGCAACCGCCTGCTCGAGGAGAATGGCGATCCGCTCTGGCTCTCGGCCGTCGAGGCGCAGATGGCCGAGCATGCGGCCGCGCTGCACTTCGCCCGGCTCGACTGCATCGTCCATCTCGAGGAACCCGTCCACCGGGCAGAGGGCGTCGGCGATTTCCCGCGCGCCCGGCTGGCCCTTGCCCCGGCGCCGGACGCCGCCCCGCAGAGCGCTGCGGCGCTCGAGGCGCAACTGCGCGAAACCTGGGCGGCCTCGCGGGCGGCCGACCGCGCGGCCGGGCGGACCCTTCTGGGCCCGCACCGGGTCGATTTCGACGTCCGTTATGCCCAGAAGGACGTGCCGGCGGCGCTCGGCTCGACCGGCGAGCAGAAGGCGCTGCTGATCGGCCTCGTCCTCGCCCATGCGCGGCTCGTGGCGCGCACGACCGCCATCACGCCGTTCCTGCTGCTCGACGAGATCGCCGCCCATCTCG
>CAYRNE010000003.1:0-24067 GCA_964425245.1 uncultured Devosia sp. | reverse complement strand
CTCTCTATGAAGCGGTGCTTGGGGGCAAGGTGCGCGTGCCGACGCTCGACGGCTCGGTCGAGCTCAACCTGCCGCCCGGGGTCGACACCACCAAGGCGCTGCGCCTCAAAGGCAAGGGCCTCCATGGCAACGGCGACCTCTACGCCGTGATCAAGATCGTCCTGCCCGAAGGCGGCGACCCCGACCTCGAAAGCCTGATGCGCTTCTGGCGCGAGCAAAAGCCCTACAGGGTCCGCGACGCCTAGGCTTCGCGAGGCGCCGCGGCCCGCCGCAGCCGGTCGTTGATCGCTTCGCCCAGCCCGGTTTCCGGGATTGGCGCGATGGCGATCCGGTCAGCCTCCTCGTCCAGCGCGTGGAGCATCGAAAAAAGGTTGCGCGCCGCTTCGCGAAGGTCGCCCGAAGGTGAAAGGTTCAGCAGCCGCCCGGTTGCGGCTTCCGGCTGCCGTCCGAAAGCCAGATACGCCTCGCCGGGTTCAGGCGACGTCGCGTTCAGCCGCAGCCTTGCGTCCGGCGCGTAGTGGCTTGCGAGCATCCCCGGCGCGGCAACCGCCGATCCCTCGTCGGCGACCGCCACGGGCAGGCCGAGAAACCCTTCGATCTCGCTGCGTGCCAGGGCTCCCGCACGCAATTGCACGACGCCCTGTTCGTTCACCGCGAGGATCGTCGATTCGACCCCGGCGCTGCAGGGGCCGCCGTCCAGCACCGGCACGCGCCCGCCGAAGGCGCGCCGCACCTGATCGGCCGTCGTCGGCGAAAGCCGGCCCGAGGGGTTTGCCGAGGGCGCCGCCAGCGGCACCCCCGCCGCCCGGATCAGCGCCAGCGCCAGCGGATGATCGGGCACGCGGATTCCCACCGTATCGAGGCCGGCGGTCACGATGTCGGAAAGCCGCGCGTCCTTCCGCCTGGGCAGGACGAGTGTCAGCGGTCCGGGCCAGAAGCGCTCCGCCAGCCGGCGCGCCAGCGGCGAAAACGCTGCCAGTTCCTCGGCCATCGCGCGATCCGCGCAATGGACGATCAGCGGGTTGAACCGCGGCCGTCCCTTGGTTTCATAGATTTTCAGCACGGCATCGGAATTGCCGGCGTCGGCGCCGAGACCATAGACCGTCTCGGTTGGAAACGCGGCGATCTCGCCCGCCTTCAAAAGGCCGGCAAAGCGGGCAATTTCATCCGGGAGGGCCGGCTGCTCCTGCATGGCGGCTGTTTGACAAGCCCCCACCGGTCCGTCAAGAAACCCCGATGCGGCGAGGTTTACCGGCTTGAGCACCCTGCTCGTCAGCCAGCGCAATTTCGAAAGCCATGTCACTCCGGCCGGGCACCCCGAGCGACCCGAGCGGCTCAGGGTTATCGATCAGGCGCTGAACGACGGCCGCTTTGCCGCGCTCGTCCGCCGCGATGCGCCGAGCGGCGACCTGCAACTCGCCGAACTCGTTCACTCCCCCGAATACCTCGACCGGTTGCGCCGGGTGCGGCCGGCCGAAGGCATCGGCCAGATCGACGAGGATACCTTCATCTCCTCCGGTTCGCTCGATGCAGCTGCAACGGCCCTCGGAGGCGGGCTCGCCGCCCTCGAGGCGGTGGCGCTCGGGGAGGTTGCGAACGCCTTCTGCGCCGTCCGGCCCCCGGGTCACCACGCGGAAGCCGCACGGCCGATGGGTTTCTGCCTCGTCAACACCATCGCCATCCTTGCCCGCGAGGCGCAGCGCAAATACGGGGCCGAGCGCGTCGCCATCGTCGATTTCGACGTCCACCACGGCAACGGCACGCAGGACATCTTTGAGGGCGACGCCTCGGTCTTTTACGCGTCGAGCCACCAGATGCCGCTCTTTCCCGGCACGGGCTCCCCCAGCGAGCACGGCGTCGGCAACATCGTGAACGTCGCCCTGCCCCCGCGCAGCGACGGCGCGGCCATGCGCGAAGCCTACGACGGGATCGTGCTCCCGGCGCTCGAGGCGTTCCGGCCCGACTTCCTTCTGATCTCGGCCGGGTTCGATGCCGATTACCGCGACCCGCTGGCGAACCTCCATTGGCGTCCGGAGGATTTCGTCTGGGTGACCGCGCGCATCATGGAGGTGGCGGACCGCCGCTGCGAGGGCCGTGTCGTCTCGATGCTCGAGGGCGGGTATGATCGCGAAGGCCTCGCAACCGGCGTTGCCGCCCATGTCGGGGCGCTCATGGGCCTGTCCGCCTAGCGCGGTTGCGCGAGCGGGTCATAGGCAGTAGATCAAAGCGCGAACGCGGAGAAGCGCATTGGCCGAACCCAGCAACGACGACATCAAGTCGATGAGTTTCGAGACGGCGCTCGCGGAGCTCGAGCAGATCGTCGGCACTCTCGAGGGCGGCAGGGCGCCGCTGGCGGAGTCGATCGCGATTTACGAGCGTGGCGAGGCCCTTAAGTCGCATTGCGAGGCGCTGCTCAAACAGGCAGAAGCCCGGATCGAGAAGATTACGCTCAAGAACGGCGCCCCGGTCGGCACCGAGCCGCTCGACGCCTGAAAGGCACCCCATGGCTGATGCAGTCTCCCCCGGCCTCGCCCGGTTCCGCATGATTTTGTGGAGTCTCGTCGCCCTCGCGGCGATCGCGGCGACGCTGATCTTCGTCTTCCGGCCGCCGCAGCAGCCGCTCGCCGTGACCGGCACGCCGTTCGCGCTGCAGTCGACCGCCGGCGGCACCTTCACGCAGGACGATCTGGTCGGCACGCCGAGCCTCGTCTTCTTCGGCTATACGAATTGCCCCGACGTCTGTCCCACGACCCTTGCCGAAAGTGTCGCCTGGAAGGAGCAGCTGGGGATTTCCGACGATCAGCTCCGAACCATCTTCGTCACCGTCGATCCGGCGCGCGACACGATCGAGGTGCTCCAGAAGTATCTGGGCGGCTTCGATCCCGATGTCATCGGCCTCGTCGGCGATGCGGAGCAGACCGCGGCAGTCAAGACGTCCTTCGGCGCCATGTCCGAGAACGCCGAACCGCGCGATGACGGGTTCTACCTCGTCAATCACACGGCCAGCGTGTTCCTCATCGACCGCAACGGTCGCTTCCAGGGAACCATCGCCTTTGGCGAGTCTGCCGATACCGCCACGGGCAAGATCGCGAAGCTGATCGGCGTATGAGCGGACGCACCCGGCTCGACGTCGCGCTCGAAGAGCGCGGCCTGGTGCCGAGCCGCGCCCGCGCCCGGGACGCCATTCTCCGCGGCACCGTCAGCATCAACGGCACCGTCGCAAGCAAGCCCGGCGCTTCCGTCGGCGATGACGACACGATCAGCATCGACGACCCGGCCGCAGGATACGTCTCGCGGGCGGCGCTCAAGCTCATCACAGGTCTCGATGCCGCTGCCGTCCCGGTGGCCGGACGCACGTGTCTCGATGTCGGCGTTTCGACCGGCGGCTTCACCCATGTTCTGCTCGAACGCGGCGCAAGGACGGTTTATGCGGTCGACGTCGGCCACGGACAGCTCGACCGCCGCATCGCTGCCGACCCGCGGGTCGTCGTGCTGGAGGGCACCGATGCCCGGAGCCTCACCGCCGCGCTCGTCCCGAACCCCGTAGAGCTTCTCACTTGCGACGTGAGCTTCGTCTCCGCGGCCAAGGTGCTGGCCGCTGCCCTGTCGTTATGCGTGGCCGGAGCCGACGCGGTCATCCTCATCAAGCCTCAGTTCGAGGTAGGGCGCGAGCACATCGGCAAGGGCGGCATCGTCACCGATACGGCGGCCATTGCCCGCGCCGAAGCAGGTATCGCCGGCTTCATGCAGCAAGCCGGATGGAGCCACATCCGTTCGGTTCCGTCGCCGATCGCAGGCGGCTCGGGCAACCGAGAACTGGTCGCGGTCTTCCGCCGCGATTGACCGGCGCCGATGCCGAACCGATAAGCTCGCGGCGCATGAACGATCTCGTCATCCGCCTTCGCAACGGCACCAGCATCGTCGCGCCACGCTCGCTGGCAGCCATCACCACTTATGTGCTGCTCGAGCAGGAGACCTGGTTCGAGAAGGAGCTCGGATTTGTGGAGCGCCTGCTCCAGCCCGGCATGCACGCAATCGATGTCGGCGCCAATCTCGGTGTCTTCAGCCTGGCCATGGCGAAGGCAGTAGGTCCCGCGGGCCGCGTCACCGGCTTCGAGCCGGCATCAGAAACGCGCGATCGGCTCTTGCGCAGCCGCGAGACGAACCGGGCAGCTCATTTCGAGATCGTCGATGCGGCGCTCTCCGATTCGGAGCGGGTGGGCCATCTGGTCTTCGGCCGCTCGAGCGAGCTCAATCACCTCGGCGCGACGGCCGACGGTGCGGGCGAGAAGGTGAGGATCAGTTCGCTCGATGTCGAGGCGCAGCGTCACGGCCTGCCCGCTCCCTACCTCATCAAGATCGACGCGGAGGGTGAGGAGATCCCGATACTTGCGGGCGCCCGAACGCTGCTCGGCAAGGCCGAACCGGTCCTGATGCTGGAGCTTAAGTCGGATACGGCAGTAAACGACGACCTGATCGACACAACCGAGAGGTCGGGTTTCCGTGCCTATTGTTATGTGAGCGCCCTCGACGCACTCGTGCCGCTCGACCGCGCAAACCTCGATCCCATGGAGCTCAACTTCTTCGCCGTGACCGACAGGCGTGCCGCCGAGCTCGAAGCGCGCGGCCTGCTCGTCCGTGACGACCCAAAGGTCGAGATTCGCCCCGCCGACATGGCGAACGCCCTTGCCGAGCTTCGCAAGCAGCCTTTTGCTCCCGGCTTTCCTCCCCAGTTTGCCGCGGACCTTTCCGTCCATCCCCAGTATGCGGAAGCGCTGGGCGCCTATGCGCTGTGGCGCGACCGTTCCCGCCCGCTTGCCCACCGATGGGCGGCTCTCCGCCTGGCCTATTCGCGGCTTCGCGCCCTTTGCGACACCGACGGCCGCATCGGCCGGCTTTCCACCCTGGCCCGCATGGCGGGCGAGCTTGGCCGCCGCCTGATCGGGTGCCGGATTCTCGAGATTGTCCTGCGCGAAGGGAACAGCGGCCGGCTCGCCATCGGCGAACCCTTCTGGCCCGCCGCCCCACGCTTCGACACTGTCCCGCAGGCCGGCCGGCCGGCGGAGTGGTTTCTTGCCGCCGCCTGCGAAGGACTGGAAGAGGGCCGAACCCTCTCCACCGCCTTCGATCCTGCCGGCGACACGCTCGCCTGGCTCGTGGGCTCCGGATTCGCCTCGGCCGACATGCACCGCCGGCATTGCCTCTCGATGCTGCTCGCGGGACGCACGCCGCCGATCCCCGATGTTCTGCTGGTCGAGGCCCCCGATCACCTCAATGCAGCGCTGTGGCGCGACGGAACGGTGACCGGCCTCGCGAAATTCTGACCCGCGACCGTCAGGACGATCGGCCGAGCACTTGCGGCATTGCGGCGGCCCTCGCGGCGTTCATGACCTGGCTCCGGACCGCACGTGCCGGTGCGGCCCGGCCGACGATCTGCCTGCGAACAACCTGCACGCCATTTCTGACGCTGCGGGTGATGAAGATGCGCATGTGCGGTGAACCTGGACGGAAGCGTGCATCGGAGGCGTTACCGTCGAGGTCGAGGCGCCGCCGGTCGGGCCCGAAATAGCTCTCTGTCTCGATGTAGAGATGTTCGCCGGTGAGTTGCGCCAGCAGGCGGGCAATGATCTCCTCCCGCTTCTGGGGCAGGGTGAGCACGTCGTTGTAGCCCATGCGGACGTACTTGATGACCGTTTCCGGCGGGCAATCCCTGACGACGAGCAGGATCGGCGCATAGCGCAACAAGCCATTCTCGTTTCCGCGAATGCGGCTCATCATCGCCGTCATGGCGCTGTCGGGAACGAGGTGGTGGATTAGGAAGAAGGCAAGCCCCGGCTCCACGGCCGACACCGAAACCGCATGCTCTCCGAATACCGTTCCGATGAAACCGAAGCCGACACGCTCGGCGAGGTGCAGAAGGCTGCGGTTCTGCGGCGCGGTCTGGGCGACCACGTAGGCGCGGCAGTTCGAAAGCATCTGCGCCTCCTCTGACGGTACGTATAAATACTTGGGCCGACTGAGCTTTCTTGGCCTCCATTCCAAATTCATCCCCTCAAATACTGCCAAAGGGTGACATCGGCGCCGACAAACTGCGCAACGATGGCCGCCGTTTTTGAATCAATATGGCCTAGAGGGAGGCGCCGCCGTCGCGGCCGGTCTGTCCGCGGTGCCGCAGAAAATGGTCTGCAAGCACGACCGCCATCATGGCTTCGCCGATCGGCACCGCACGAATGCCGACACAGGGATCGTGACGGCCCTTCGTCACGACTTCGGTATTCTCGTTGGCGATCGTCACCGTACGCCGCGGCGTGAGGATCGACGACGTTGGCTTGACCGCGAATCGGACAACGATCGGATCGCCGCTGGAGATGCCGCCGAGAATGCCGCCGGCATTGTTGGACATGAATGAAGGACCGGCATTGCCCGCCCGCATCTCGTCCGCGTTTTCCGTTCCGGTCAGCGCCGCGGCCTCGAAGCCACGGCCGATCTCGACGCCCTTCACAGCGTTGATCGACATCATGGCCGAGGCGAGGTCGGCGCTGAGCTTGCCGTAGACCGGCGCGCCCCAGCCGGGCGGGACGCCTTCGGCCACGACTTCGATCACCGCACCCACCGAGTTCCCGTCCTTGCGGACGCCGTCGAGGTAATCCTCCCATTGCCTGGCGGCGACCGGATCGGCGCAGAAGAACGGATTGCGGTCCACCTGCTCCCAATCGAAGCGGGCGTAGTCAATCCTGTGCGGCCCGATCTGCACCAGCGAGGCCCGGATCGTCACCTGCGGGACCACCAGCCGCGCGATCGCACCGGCCGCGACCCGCGCCGCCGTCTCGCGCGCCGAGGCGCGGCCCGAGCCCTTGTAATCGCGGATGCCGTACTTCTGCAGATACGTGTAGTCGGCGTGTCCGGGGCGGAACTTGTCCTTGATCTCGGAATAGTCCTTCGACCGCTGGTCGGTGTTCTCGATCAGAAGCGAAATCGGCGTACCCGTCGTCTTCAGCATGCCGTCGCGCTCGTCCTCGAACGTGCCGGAGAGGATGCGGACCCTGTCTTCCTCGCGCCGTTGCGTCGTGAAGCGCGATTGCCCCGGCCTGCGCCGGTCGAGGTCGCGCTGGATCACCTCGGCGCTGATAGGAATGCCCGGGGGGCAGCCATCAACGACGACGCCCAGCGCCGGCCCGTGGCTCTCACCCCAGGTGGTGAAGCGGAAAAGATGGCCGAACGAGTTGTGAGACATTGGACGCCCCGGAGTTCAGCGCGTTCTAGGGACGCGGCGAGCGAGCGTCAATCGAGCTACTCGTCCCACTCCGGACCGGCGGGATAGACGGTGGCGCGGCCGTTGGCGAAGTGCACCACCGAATCCTGCGGCGGGAACCAGTTGACCGCCCGGTCGGGCGGGAAGTCCTCGATGAGCCGACGCAGCACGCGCAGCACCCCGCCGTGGCTGACGATGATCGCACGCCGTGGCAGATTCCGGCCGAAATCGCCGACCCGCGCGGCGAGGTCGTCGTAGCTCTCGCCTTCGGGCGGACGAAAGAACCAGAAGCTCGCGTCACGTTCCCCGGCGATTGTCATCGTGCCGGTGGCGAGGTCGGCGTGCAGCCGTCCCTCGTAGACGCCGAACGAAACTTCGATGAGCCGCGCATCCTGCGTCACCTCCGGCAGAGGCCCGGCGAAGGCGCGGCGCACCCGCTCCATCGTCTCGCGCGTCCGGCTCAGCGGCGACACATACCAGTCAAATTCGTCGGCATGGCGGTTGTCGCGATCCAGCAGGTCGCGCAGCAGCTTGCCGTTGCGGTCGGCCTGGCCGCGCCCGGTATCGTTGAGAGGGATGTCCTTGCTGCCCTGATAGCGCCCCTCCCGGTTCCAGTCCGTTTCGCCGTGGCGGATAACGTAGAGTTCGGGCCAGGTGAAATCGTTCATGTCAGCTCGCCGCCGGAGCGCCTTCTTCCTCATCGAGAATGCTCATCCCGATGATGTTGAAGCCGCAATCGACGTAGTGGATCTGGCCGGTGACGCCACTCGCAAGATCGGAGAGCAGGTAGAGCGCCGCGGTGCCGACCTCGTCCTGCGTCACGTTGCGGCGAAGCGGCGAGTTTTTCTCCTGCCAATGCAGCATGGTGCGCAGCCCGGCGATTCCGGATGCCGCGAGAGTCTTGATCGCGCCCGCCGAGATCGCGTTGACGCGGATGTTCTTCTCGCCGAGGTCGACGGCGAGGTAGCGCACCGAGGCCTCGAGTGCCGCCTTCGCGACACCCATGACATTGTAGTTCGGCACGTACTTCTCCGCGCCGTAATAGGTCAGCGTGAGCAGCGAGCCGCCGGGGTTCAGCATGGCCTCCGCCCGCTTCGCGACGGCGGTGAACGAGTAGACCGAAATATTCATGGTCAGCGCGAAGTTCTCCGCGCTCGTCTCGATGTAGCGGCCTTCGAGCTCCTCCTTGTTGGAAAAGCCGATCGCGTGGACGAGGAAATCCATCGTGCCCCATCTGTCCTTTAGGACGCGGAAGGTCTCGTCCATCGCGGCATCGTTGGTCACGTCGCATTCGACGAGCGTGGTCACGCCGATCTCGGCGGCGAGCGGCTCGACGCGCTTCTTCAGCGCCTCGCCCTGATAGGAGAAGGCGATTTCCGCCCCCTGCCCGGCCAGCGCCCTGGCGATGCCCCAGGCGATCGATCGGTTGTTGGCGACGCCCATGATCAGGCCTCGCTTGCCGGTCATCAGTCCTTCGGCCATGACGGAATTCCTCGCTCGTTCGGGATTTCGTGCCTTGTGACACAGGGGACCCGGGAGCGGCAAGTTGCGGCTTCCGTCGCCGCAGCGCGGCGACTATGGTCCGCTCCATGCCGGATCCCACGACACTTGCCGACGACCTCAGATCGCTCATCGGCGAGAACGCCGTAATCTCCGATCCGGCGCGCATGAGCAGCTATCTCAACGAGCCGCGCAGGCGTTTCCACACGCCGGCCGCCGCCGTCGCGATTCCGGCTGATGTCCCGCAGGTTCAGGCTCTGGCACGCTGGGCGAACGAGAATCGCGTGGGCCTCGTCCCGCAGGGCGGCAACACCGGACTCGTCGGCGCTCAGGTGCCGCTCAACGGCAACGAAGTGATCGTCAGCCTCACCCGGCTCAACCGCATCCGCGAGATCAATGCCGAGGCCGGCAACCTGACCGCCGAAGCCGGCGTCATCCTGCAGGAAGCCCACGCCGCGGCGGAAGCGGCGGGTGCAATCTTTCCGCTGTGGCTCGCCAGCCAGGGGTCGGCCCGGATCGGCGGCGTGCTATCCAGCAACGCCGGCGGCGTACAGGTCCTCGCCTACGGCAATGCCCGCGAGCTCTGCATGGGCGTCGAGGCGGTACTGGCCGACGGCCGCCTCTATGCTGGCCTCAACGCCCTCAAAAAGGACAACACCGGCTATGACCTCAAGGATCTCTTCGTCGGCGCAGAAGGCACGCTGGGCATTATCACGGCGGCCACACTGAAGCTCGTTCCGAAGCCCGTCGGCTATGAAACCGCGCTGTGCAACGTCGACTCGCCGGCGGCGGCTCTCGACCTTTTCTACCTGCTCCGCGAGCGGACCGGCACGCGCCTCACTGCATTCGAGCTGATGCCGCGCTTCGGCATCGACCTGCAGCTGAAGCATGGCATGCTCGCGCGCGACCCCTCGGCCGGACTTTCGCCCTGGTACGCGCTCTGCGAGGTGAGCCGCATGAAGGGCGGGGAGCCCGGAGCCTTGCAGGCGGCCCTGGAGGAGGCGATCGAGCGCAGGCTTGTCCCCGACGCCGTGATTGCCGAATCCGAGAGCGACCGAATTTCGATGTGGGCCGCGCGCGAGAACATGAGCGACGTGCAGACGCTCGAAGGCGCATCGATCAAGCACGACGTGTCGGTCCCCATCGCCATGGTCCCGCGGCTCATCGAGGAAGGATCGGCCGCCGCGCTGGCGCTCATGCCGGGCATTCGGCCTTGCCCCTTCGGCCACATGGGCGACGGCAACATCCATTTCAATTTCAGCCAGCCGGAAGGGGCCGATCCCAAAGCGGTCATGGCGGGTGCCGGGCCGATTCACGAGGCCATCCACGGGATTGTGCTGGGGCTCGGCGGCTCCGTCTCCGCCGAGCACGGCATCGGACAACTGAAGGTCGACTTGCTTCGGAGGGTCAAGGACCCGGTGGCGCTCGAGATCATGCGTTCCATCAAGCGGGCGCTGGACCCGAACGGGATCATGAACCCCGGCAAGATGCTGGGCTAGAAGAGGATGACCCTGCTGTCATAGGCGGCCAGGGCTTCATCATGGGTCACGAGGCTAAGTCCCTCGATTTGAGCCTGCGCCAGGATCAACCGATCGTAGGGATCACTATGGTACGGAGCGATCGTTTCGGTTGCCGCCGCGTGGACCTCAGTGATGGCGACCGCTTTGTACCCTGCCTCCAGCGCCAAAGTCGCTGCCTGTTGTGCCGTCAATTTCGGTGCATTGCGGCGACCCGCGGCGCGGCCGATCGCAATCTCCAGAATTGTGGCCGCCGAGAAGCTGACGTCGTTCCGCCCATCCGCGATGAGTGACGCGATCTGTTGCGGCAGTTTGCGAGGAACGATCAGCGCCCAGATGAGGACGTGCGTGTCGAGCAACAGCCTCATCGCCTGTTGCGGCGGCGGACACGGCGTGAGGAAGGCTCGCCGGATTCGTCGAGCAACCTGGCCCACATCTCCCGATTGTCCCGGTCCCACTCCTCGGCCATTTCGCGCGTCCATTCGCCGAACTCGCCATCGGCGATGCCAAGCCGTTTGCTGACGTCGACCTGCGGGTCCGCGAGCCGCACGATCCGCGCGACGGGCTTCCCGTTCCGCGCGATGACGATCTCCGCCTCCCTGCCCGTCTCAACGGATTCAACGAGCTTGGACAGGTTTGTTTTCGCTTCCAGCATGTTCACTGTAGTCATCTCAGCCATCCCTTGGCTAGGTCTAGCTAAGCTAAGTTTGACTGGGCGACACGTCAAGTCCGGACCAACGCACATTGCCGTGCCTCCTTTCGCACGGGTCGCGCGTGCACTATCTGCCGATCATGATCGACGACATCGAATTTCTCGACGATGCGACGCGCCCCCCCGCGCCGAAGCTCGAGGGGGTTACACCCGCACAACGCGCCGCTGGCCTCCATCTCAAGGAAATCCACGATCATCTGCGCAGCAACATGACGATGCTGCGCCGGCTGATCGAAGGCGCATCGGCGGGCCGGGTGAGCGCCGCCGACGTCGACGCGCAGACTGCCGGGCTCGCCATGGTCGCCAACTTTCGCCGGTTCGGTACGCTTTGCGGCCAGCACTGCCAGTTCGTGCATGGCCACCACTCGATCGAGGATGCCCATCTCTTTCCGGGCCTGGCCGCGAAATCGGAGGCGTTCCGCAAGGTCACCGAGCGGCTTCAGGCCGAGCACGTCGTCGTCCACGAGCTGCTGCTGCGGCTGATCGATGCGCTCCACCGGCTCGCTGAGCATCCGACGCGCGAGAACTTCGACGCGGCGGTCGAAATCTACGACGCGCTGGAGAGCGTGCTCCTCTCGCACCTCGGCTACGAGGAGGATTCGATCGGCGATGCGATCGGCTATTTCGGGATCTTCTGACGCTCGCGGAGCGCGCGCCACACAATCACGCTGCCCGCGCCAATTCCGGTGACGCCCACGACCAGCAGGGCCAGGGACAGCGACCAGGCGAACATGTCGCCGAAGCCCAGCATCAGGCCGATCAGCACGAATGAGACGCCTCCCGACAGATAGAGCAAGCCCAGTGTCGCGCTGGCCGGACGGGTCTCGGGTTCGCTCTCGTGCGCCATCAGAACAGGTCGAGCTGGCCGGTCCCGCCCGCCCCCGCCTTTTTCTTCGGCCGCGAGGACGCTCCTTCCGCCTCAAGCGCTTCGGGAGTGAGTGGCTGGATGAGATGCTCGCCCTCCGCGTCCGACTTGCCGACTTCCTTCGTCACTGGGTGATAGCGCATCGTCCCGGGCGGCGGCGGCTGCGCCAGCGCCTCGGCTTCCTTTGGGCCGACATGCTCGGTATCGAGCCACTTGTCGATGGCGTCGCCGCGAAGTACGGCCGGCATCCGGTCGTGAATACCCGAAATGTCGAGGTTCGGATTCACCGTGACGATCGCCGCGGTTGGCATCTTCTCGCCCCCGGGGCTCTTCCAGATCGAGTAGAGCCCGGCAAAGACCATGGGTGCGTTCTCGGCGCTATGGATGAAGTAGGGCCGCTTCACGCCATCCGATCCGACCATCCACTCGAAATATCCGTCAGCCGGCACGATGCAGCGGCCCCACTTCATGGCGTTGCGGAACGACGGCTTTTCGCTGGCACCTTCGGCGCGGGCGTTGATGAGCAGCGCGAAATCCTTGGGGTCCTTGACGAAGCTCGGGATCAGCCCCCAGCGGAACAGCTCGGCGACACGCCCGCCCTTGCTCCGGCTGTTGCGGATCGCAACGATCGGATCGGTCGGCTTGATGTTGTAGCGCGGCCCCATGTCGACGCTGTTCAGCAGATTGAACAGCTCGACCATCATCTCCGGCGGCAGGCTGGCCGCGTATCGTCCGCACATCGGGGTTTCCTTCCGTTGCCGCATAGGTAGGCGCTTGCGCGGCCAGGAGCAAACGGCGACCAATGGGCCAATGGAGAATGAGCCGAACGCCGCAAGCGTCGCAATCGTCGATGACGGCCGGGTGCTGCTCATCCGGCGCGCCCGGCCACCCTACTCGGGACTCTGGACGCTGCCCGGCGGGCGGCGCGAGCGGGGCGAAACGACCGAGCAATGCGCCATCCGCGAAGTGCGCGAGGAACTTGCGCTCGAGGTGTCCGCGCTGCGGCCGGTCACACTCGTAACGGTCGATGCGGTTCCGCCGTACGTGATCGAGGTTTTCGCGACGGAGGCCTTCGATGCTTCGCCGGTTCCCGGTTCGGAGATTGACGGTTTCACATGGGCGCGCCCCGAGGACGTGGCGACCCTGCAGACAACTCCAGGCCTGCCGTCCGTCATCGAAATCGCCATCCGGGTGCTCTCGCAACCTTGATCGGTGTAGCGCGGCCGTCCTTCCGCCCGGCGGCGTTGCCCCCTGCAGCCGAACCCTCTAATGCTGCCGCCATGGCGCGCAACGTCCCCAAAGTCCGCACCATCCTCGCGGCGACACTCCTCTGGATTTCGGCAGCCGGCTTCGCCTCGGCCATCGACCCACCGTACCAGGAGCAAATGGAGCGGCTGTCCGAAATGCTCGGCAGCCTCTATTTCCTGCAGCCCCTGTGTCAGCCTGGCGTCGAGGACTGGCGTACGCAGATGGCAGACCTGATAGCGCTCGACGAGCCGGACGAGGACCGACGGCAGCGTCTCGCCGGCGCCTTCAACGAGGGCTATGCCGCCTACGCGCGGCTCTATCGCGTCTGCACCGTCTCCGCTGCCGAAGCGCTCACCCGGCTGCTGGTGGAAGCCGAGGAGCTCGCGCGCGAGATCCACTCGCGTTACGCCGAGTAGCCGCACAAGTTAAGTATAAGTGCGGACTGGATGTTAACCCTTCGGTGAGCTGCCTCGCGCGCCGGCCGCCGCGAGGTGTTAACCCGATCGGCATGAGGTCGCCCAAACTGCCATTCGCCGATATCGAGGCCGAGTCGCTGATCGAGCACGATCGCGAGGAACGCCAGCTTGCGCTCGAATACATCGCAGAGGCATGGAATGCCGCCGAGGACGACGGAATCGAGCCGAACGCGCTTGCGCATGCCTCGCTCTTCGCGGCGATCACGACGCTGGTGCGTACCTACGGAGAAGAGGGCGCGGCGCAGCTCGTAAACACCCTGCCGGACCGCATCCGCTCCGGGGAATACAACCTGACGCGATCGGTGCAGTAGCAGACAGCTTCCATTCAGATTGATTCGGATATTGGCGCGAAGGTTCCGAGGAGGATTCCGATGCGCGCCATTTCCGCCGCCCTGCTTTCGCTTGCCGTTGTTTCGTCCCCTGTCTTTGCCCAGGGCCTCGTGGTTCCTGAAGGCGGCGTTGCCGTTTCCGATGACCTGTCGCAGCTCCCCACGGACGTCGCGGAGAAACGCGCCGAGCTGATCGCGGCCGCGGCGACCGGCGATATCGAGGCGCTGCGGCCGATTTTCGATGCCGAACCCGAGCCCGTCACGGTCAGCTTCGGGGGCCCCGACAATGCCGTCGATTACCTCAAGAGCCAGTCTGCGGACGGCGAGGGACTCGAGACGCTGGCCATCCTGCTCGACGTCCTCGAAGCCCCGTTCGCGGTTGAGAACCATGGCGGCGAGCTGTCCTACGTCTGGCCCTATCTGGCTGCCATGGAAGGAATCGGCGAAGCCTCGGCGCCCGACCGGGTCGAGGGCATCCGGATCGCGGGCGTCGAGAACTTCAGGACCATTCAGGACTTCGGCGTCTGGATCTACTGGCGGCTGCGCATGGACGCCGATGGCCACGTGACGGCATTCGTCGCCGGAGACTAATCCTTCGGCAAAGCCTCGAGAAACCGCATTGGCTGTCCCGTGGCGGGGGCGAGCAGCTCGCCCTCCCACATGACGCGACGGCCGCGGACCACTGTCCCCACGGGCCAGCCGGTGACGGTCACACCGTCGTAGGGCGTCCAGCCGGCCTTGCTCGCAATCCAGCCGTTGGTGATGGTTTCGCGGCGCTTGAGGTCGACGACCGTAAGGTCCGCGTCGTAGCCCGCCGCGATACGCCCCTTGCCGGCGATCCCGAACAGTCGGTTCGGGCCGTGGCTCGTCATGTCCACAAACCGCTCGAGGCTCATGCGGCCCGCATGGACGTGGTCGAGCATAATGGGGACGAGCGTTTGCACACCCGTCATGCCGGAGTGGCTTTGGGGATAGGGATGATCCTTCTCCTCCCGCGTGTGCGGTGCGTGGTCCGAGCCGAGGATATCGGCAACGCCGCCACGGACGCCGGCCCAGATGGCTTCACGATGGGCCGCGTCGCGCACCGGGGGGTTCATCTGCGCATAGGTTCCGAGGCGCGCGTAGGCGGTCTCGTCGAGAGTCAGGTGGTGCGGCGTGACTTCTACGCTCGCGACGTCCTTGTGATCGGCCAGGAAGCCGATCTCCTCCGCCGTCGAGACGTGCAACACGTGAATGCGCTTGCCTGTCCTGCGCGCAATTGCGACGAGCCGCCGCGTCGAGTGGAGCGCCGTCTCGGCATCGCGCCATACCGGATGGGAGGACGGATCGCCGGCGAGGCGCAGATGCTTGCGCTGCTCCAGCCGATATTCGTCCTCCGAGTGGAAGGCGGCCCGCCGCGAGACCGCGCGCAGGATCGCCTCCACGCCTTCGTCGTCGGCAACCAGCAGGTTGCCGGTCGAAGAGCCCATGAACACCTTCACACCGGCGCAGCCGGGCAGCCGTTCGAGCTCCGGCAGGTCAGCGACGTTGTCGTGCGTCCCGCCGACATAGAAGGCGAAGTCGCAGTGCATGCGGCCCCTGGCGCGGCCGATCTTGTCCTCGAGGGCCTCGCGGGACGTCGTCAACGGGTCGGTGTTCGGCATTTCGAAAACCGCCGTGACGCCCCCCATCACCGCCGACAGCGAGCCGGACGCGAGGTCTTCCTTGTGCGTGAGCCCGGGCTCACGGAAATGCACCTGCGTATCGATCACTCCCGGCAGGATGTGAAGTTCGGCGCAGTCGACCACTTCGCCGGCATCGGCGGCTCCGAGGTCGCCTATCGCCGCAATTCGCTGGCCCGTGACGCCGATGTCGGCGCGGCGTATGCCGTCGTGGTTGGCCACCGTGCCGTTCTTGAAGATCACGTCGTAGTGAGCCATGTCTGAACCTCTGCTCCTGGGGCATACTGGATTCCCGCCGGCGCGGGAATGACATGGTGAATCATGGCGCTCTTCCACTTCGATACGCGAAACGTCGTCCGGATGGCGGGAGAGGGCGCAAGGAAGTTCGTCAACGACACGCTGACCTGCCGTTTCGAGGGCCTCGACGAAGGTACGGGACGCTGGTTCGCCCTGCTCAGTCCTCAGGGAAAGCTGCAGATCGAGGGCCTCGCCGCCTTCAGCGGAGAAGCCTTCTGGTTCGACATCGAAGCGGGGATCGCCGCCGACTTCGTGAAGCGAATGACGATGTACCGATTGCGGTCCAGGGTCAGCATCGAGCTCTTGCCGACACACGCGGTAGCCTGGTCCCCCGACGGACGCGTGCCGCCAAACGGGCCGTTCATCGCGTATCGCGATGAACGGGCGCCATCGCTCGGCACCCGGTTCATCATCGACCCGGCGGATTTGGGCGAGGATGCGCCGCGTCCTTCCGGGGACTATGGCCGCGCCAGGATCGAGGCGGGGATATCCGAACTCGGTCCGGATTTCGCGCCCGATACCACCTTTCCGCATGACATCGGGATGGACCTGCTCGGCGGGGTCGATTTCAAGAAGGGCTGCTATATCGGCCAGGAGGTCGTGAGCCGCATGCAGCATCGCGGCACGGCGCGGCGGAGGCCGGTCATCGTTTCCGGCCTTCCTGCAGGCGCCGCCAAGGGAGAGCCGGTCATTGCGGACGGCCGCGAGGCCGGGGTTCTCGGTCAACCGGTCGATGGCAAGGCCGTTGCGATCCTGAGGCTGGACCGGATCGAAAATCCATCCGATGCTACGGTTGGGGGTGAGAGGGTCGTCCTGACGCTACCGCCATGGGCGACGTACACATTTGGCGAATCGGCAGCCGCTGGATAGCGTTCCCATAAACCTGAGGCGGGACAGAATGGGGCGCGCGAGCAACCGGGCTTGGCAGCGCATGCTGTCGGGGCGGCGTCTCGATATTCTCGATCCCTCCCCGCTCGATGTCGAACTGACCGATATTGCACACGGGCTGGCGCGCGTGGCGCGCTGGAACGGCCAAACGCTGGGCGATTTTCCGTTCTCGGTCGCGCAGCACTCGATTTTCGTCCTCGAGATTTTCAGGGCGCTTCACCGCCAGGCGGACGACCGCGCCCAGCTCTACGCGTTGCTGCACGATGCGCCGGAATACGTGATGGGCGACCTCATCTCGCCCTTCAAAACGGTGATGGGCGGCAACTACAAGCAGGTCGAGCAGCGGCTGCAGTCGGCGGTCTATCTCCGCTTTTCGCTCGGGGCCCTACCGGCTGCGGCACTATCCCGCCAGATCAAGAAAGCGGATCGCGAGGCCGCCTATTTCGAGGCCGTGCACCTTGCAGGCTTCGAGCAGGACGAGGCGCGTCGCTTCTTCGGAGAACCGACGGTACCAGCCTTCGATCTCGATCAGTTCGATCGGCTGATCCGGCCCTGGCCCACCCGCGAGGCGTTCGAGCGATTCGTCGCCGCGGTCGAGAACCTCGTCGCCCGCATCACCACCTAGGTTAAGTTAAGCTTAACGGGTGTTCCGTTTTGACGCACCCCTCCCCGCATGGTTGATGAAGCCTTAACGAGGCTTCATTCCGGACGCACGGCCATGCAGGAGCTCAAAAAGCCAATCATCGTGGGGGCAGTCATCGGAGCGCTCGCAGCTGGCATTCTCGCCCTGCCGAGCCTGCTGCCGTCCGCAATGGCCGACGAGGAGCCGGCCCGGACGCTGCTCAAATCGAGCGACGAGATCTTCCGCAAACCCATCGACGGCGCCGACTTTGTCAAGCCGGACTGGACCATAGAGCCCTGGGTCGCGACCGAGCCGCTCAGCCAGACGACAGTCAGGAAGATCGGATACGGGCGCACCGAGTACGTCTCCATCGTGACCACCGCGACGGGCACCTATTCGAGCGACGGTCTCGCCTCGCGCAACGTGCTCTATCCGGGAATCACCGAGAAGGCACGGCCGTCCTCGTTCCGCATTGTCGTTCGGCACGACGGCGGCGCCAGCGTCGTGCGCGACGGCAGCTTCTGCACGATCACGCTTTACGGGAAGTTCTGCTAGCCGAACTTCCAGCCGCGCTTGAAGTGGTAGAAGACGTGGAGGCCGATCTTGGTCACCTTCGTCATGCGCGGCGCCCAGTGCGGATAGACGTAAGTCGCATGGTAGTGCGTCGCATAGCCGACCTCGGTCAGGTACAGCTCGCCCGCGATCACGCCCTTCGCGATTTCCATCGCCTGGTCCCAGGCCTTGCGTTCGGTGACCCGCTCGGGAATGCCGTCGCAGGCGAACGAGAACTGGCAGGCGTTCCGCCGGTGCTGGTTCTGGTAGACGACCGAACAGATCGTCGTCGGGTAGAGCTTGTGAGCCACCCGGTTCATGACCACCTGCCCCACCGCCACCTGTCCCCGGTAGCTCTCGCCGCGCGCCTCGAAGTAGATGGCCTGCGCCATACAGTTGAGATCCTTCTCCGAGACCTTGTTGCCCTTCCTGTCGCGTAGCACGCCGTCAAAGATGGTGGCCGGAACCTCGGCCCGCGCGTAGGCCAGCTCCTGCGACTGCGCCAGCGGCACCGGCGTCCCGCCGAGGGCGGCCTCGTCGATCGCGGTCAGGGCATCGGTATCGGCCCCGGGCGTGAGCGAAGCCACCTGCACCGAGCCATCCGAGGCCGTGGCGGCTACCGTTTGATCCGGCCCGGCCGTACCGGGCGGGGCACGAAGAGCGGCGAGGCGCGCCCGGATGGCGTCGAAGTTGCGGGTAACCTCCATGACGTCGACCACGGGCCGGAAGCGGTCCTGCTTTTCTGCCCGGTTGGGCCCGGCGAAGCTGCCCGTCGAGAAGATGTGGTCGATCGAACCGGTGATCGTCAGGTCGTTGCCCGACATCACAAGCGAGGCGGTCACGACCGGAAGATTGAAATCGGCGGCAGAGCCGTAGCCGGGACCGGCGGCGCCGGTCGTCGCGCCGGCATAACCGGCGATGGCCAGCGCGCCGCCCAGGAGCACCCTGAGGAACGCGAGCTCGGCGTGAGCCCTGCGGGCTCGCATCGTCCTGATCGGGGCCATCAACACGCTTACCGGGTACGCAACGCAACTAGAGACGAACGCAAAGTGGCTAAAATGCCATCGATCCGGATAATGACGGGGTAGGGTTATCGCCGCGTTAAGCGGTGGGAACGCGGGGCCATGGGGAGGTTCTAACGGCCGGCCTGGGCGAGGGTGAGGCGGGCGACAGGCACCCGGTAGGGCGAGCAGCTGACGTAATCGACGTCGAGCCCGGCGAAGAACCGCAGCGACTGCGGCTCCCCGGCATGCTCGCCGCAGATGCCGATCTTGAGGTTCGGATTGGCGCGCTTCCCGCGCTCGATGGCAATCGCCATGAGTTCGCCGACCCCTTTTTCGTCGAGCGCCACGAAGGGATCGATTTCGTAGATGCCCTTGCGCTGATAGGCAGCGAGGAACGCCGGCGCGTCGTCGCGCGAAATGCCGTAGCTCGTCTGCGTCAGATCGTTGGTTCCGAAGGAAAAGAAATCCACGCTGGCGGCGATGTCGCCGGCGCGCAGGCAGGCGCGCGGCAGCTCGATCATGGTGCCGAAGGCGAAGCGCTCGCGCGCCCTGCGTGGCAGGTCGGCGGCAGCAACTGCCTGCATTACCCGGTCGCGCACCCAGTGCACCTCGCTGACCGTCGAAACGAACGGCACCATGACCTCGAGCGCCGTCGGCTCGTCCTGCTCCCGCGCCGCCTCCCGCAGCCCCGCCAGCAGCGCCCTCATCTGCATCTCGAGGATTTCGGGATAGGTGATGACCAGCCGCACGCCGCGATGGCCCAGCATCGGGTTGATCTCCTCGATGCGCTCCAGCCGCTGCTTCAGCGCGCGCGGGGCGAGGCCGAGCGAACGCGCGGTCTCGTCGAGATCTTCGTCCGAGCGCGGCAGGAATTCATGGAGCGGCGGATCGAACAGCCGCACCGTGACCGGCCGGCCCGGCATGGCGGCGAACATCGCCCGGTAATCGCCGGTCTGGTAGTCGATAAGCCCGAGCAGCGCGGCCTTCCGGTCATCCTCCTCCTCGGAAAGAATGAGACGGCGGAGCGCCACCAGCCGCTCCTCGGAAAGGAGCATGTGCTCCGAGCGGGCAAGGCCGATGCCTTCGGCTCCGAACGTCAGTGCAGTCGATACGGCTTCAGGCGTCTCGGCGTTCGCGCGCACGGCGATTTCGCGCGTGGCATCGGACCATGCGAGCAGCCGGGAGATTGCGCCCCCGATGTGCGGCTGCGAAAGCGGCAGGGCGCCGGAATAAACGTGCCCGTCGCTGCCGTCGATCGTTATCCTGTCGCCGGCACGGAGCGTGATCTCGCCGATCCGGCAACTCAGATCCGCGACATCGATGCTCAGTGTCCGCACCCCGGCGACGCAGGGCCGTCCCGTGATGCGCGCGACGACGGCCGCGTGGCTGGTCATGCCGCCGCGCGCAGTGAGAATCCCGGTCGCCGCCTTGAGACCCTGGATATCGGCCGGTCCCGTTTCGTTGACGACGAGGATGCAATGGCTGCCTCGTGCCCGCATGCGGGCCGCATCCTCGGGCGTGAAGACAATCACGCCGCTCGCAGCCCCGGGCGAGACGCCCAGCCCGACGGCGATAGGCTCCGCATCGTCGGGGGTTCTCAACCTGGGGTGGAGAAGGCTCTGGATGCGCGACGGGTCCGTCCGTTCTACCGCTTCCGCTTCGGTCCAGAGGCCGCTGGCAACGCGATCGACCGCGGCTTCGAGCTCGGCGGCAGCGCTCGACTGCGCGAGGCGGGCGGAGAGGAACTGCACCCGCCGCCCATGCACGGCGACGAGACATTGCATCGTCCGGCCCGCCTTCCTGTCGAGAACGAGCGCGATGCGTGTCGCCCCTTCCGGCAGCCCCATTCTGTTGCCGACGAGGATCGGCCCCATCTCGCCCGAGGCGGGATCGCGGGTGAGGAATTGCGCGAGCTCGCCCTGGGCCATCGCCTGGACGATCACGATCTGCCCCGAGCGCGTCGCGGCCTTGGTTTCGCCGACCCAGATGCTGCGTTCGTCGCCATAGGACTCGAAGGCATCGCCGATGGCGCGCGCAAGCGACTTCGCCGGATCGACGGCATCGCGCTCGCTTGCCGGCGGCGAGATGCCGGTTCTTGCCGTCATCAGGCCCTTGCGATGGGTCTCCGCCGACGTGCGCACGACGAGCGGCGGCGGCACTCCATCGCGGCCGACGAGGCGGAACAGCGTTGCCACCCAGTGCGTCCTGAGCCTGTCCCCGCCCTCCAGGCGCTCCTCCTGCAGGCCTTCCCAGGCGGCGCGGGTTATGGCGATCGTCGGCACGACCGGCAGGCCGGCGTTCTCGATTTCCCAGATCCAGCGCGCCTTGCCGGCGAGAAGCGACTCCTGCAAGGGGGAAAGGTTCGCCTTGCCGGTGGCCGGCGCGACAGCGAACATTTCAAGTGCCAGAGTCACAAGGACTTTCCCCACGCCTTGCGGCATATTGCGCAGCGCCGCGCCGGGCCGCAACACTTGACTCGGCCCTGCATTGAAAGCATCTCCACTGGAATGCAAACAAGGCCGCAGCTTGACATCACGCTCTGTGCGCCGCGCGGCTTCTGCGCGGGCGTGGACCGCGCCATCCAGATCGTCGAGCTGGCTCTCGAGAAGTATGGCCCGCCGGTCTACGTGCGCCACGCCATTGTGCACAACCGGTACGTCGTCGAGGGGCTGCGCGCCAAGGGCGCCGTATTCGTCGAGGAACTGGACGAGATTCCGGACACCGGGGCCCCTGTCGTCTTTTCGGCGCACGGCGTGCCCAAGGCCGTGCCCGCCGAGGCGACGGCGCGCAAGATGTTCTTTCTCGACGCCACCTGTCCGCTGGTGAGCAAGGTACACGTCGAAGCACAGCGCCACCACAACGAGGGTCACCACATCATCCTCATCGGCCACAAGGGCCATCCGGAGGTGGCCGGCACCATGGGACAGCTGCCGCCCGGCGCCATCAGCCTCATCGAAACCGTCGAGGATGCAGAGGGCTTCGTTCCCCCCGCCGGGGCGAGCGCGCTTGCCTTCGTCACCCAGACGACGCTTTCGGTCGACGATACCAGCGAGATCGTAGCCGTTCTGCGCCGGCGCTTTCCCGATATCGCCGGTCCGCACAAGGAGGATATCTGCTACGCGACGACGAACCGCCAGGACGCGGTGAAGCGCGTTGCGCCGAAGGTCGATGCGATGATCGTGGTCGGCTCGCGCAATTCCTCCAACTCGTTGCGGCTCGTCGAAGTCGCGGAGCGCGCGGGCTGCAAGCGGGCGATGCTGATCGACCGGGCCTCGGAAATTCCATGGGAAGAGCTCGAGGGCATTCGCACGCTCGGCGTCTCCGCTGGCGCCTCTGCGCCGGAAGCGCTGGTCGACGAGGTGATCGAGGCCTTCGCCGGGCACTACGATATCAGGGTCGAGGCAAGCGGGGCGCAGCGTGAAAGCATCGTGTTCAACCTTCCCCGCGAGCTGAGGACGCCGGCGAGCATGGCTGGACCGGGAGCGCAGGGCGCCGACGGAACGGCGCCATCGAACAGGCTGCCGGCTGCATGAGCGAGCTGGACCTGCTCGAAACCGACCGCCTTGTCCTTTCGGGATGGCGGCGCGACCAGATCGGCGACCTCGTGCGGCTGCACGGCGACCCGGTCGTCGCGCGTTACCTCAAGGGCCACGGCCAGCCCTGGTCGATGGCGGAGATGACCGCCGCGCTCGAGGAGTGGATCGAGCTCTTCTCGACCGTCCGCATGGGCAAGCTCCGGGTCCGCCGCAAGAGCGACGGCGTGCTCGTCGGGCGCGCCGGATTCGGAATCTATGCACCGACCGGCGAGCCGGAAATAGGCTATTCGCTCTACCCCGAGCACTGGGGCAACGGGTATGCCTTCGAGGCCGCCAGCGGGTTGCGCGACTGGATATTCCGGGAAACGGACTGGGACCATTTCATCGGCATGGCCGATGTCAGGAACACGGCGTCACTGGCCGTACTGACCAAAATCGGCATGGTGCGCACCACGGTCGAGGCAAACCCGGACGGCCAGCTTTGCCAGTTCCACATCTACAACCGGCCCGCGGCGTGACCGGCCGGGTCGTCATCCACACCGACGGCGCATGCTCGGGCAATCCGGGGCCCGGCGGCTGGGGCGCGGTGCTGCAGTACAACGGCACCGTAAAGGAGCTCAAGGGCGGCGCGCCGCTCACCACCAACAACCAGATGGAACTGACGGCGGCCATCGAGGCGCTGAATGCGCTGAAGCGCCCATGCGAGGTCGAGCTGCATACCGACAGCCAGTACGTCAAGAACGGGCTGACCAGGTGGATTCTCGGCTGGAAGCGCAACGGCTGGCGGACCGCGGACAGAAAGCCGGTGAAGAACGCCGAGCTGTGGCAGGCGCTCGACGCGGCACAGCAGCGGCATTCGATCGACTGGCGATGGGTGAAGGGACACGCCGGCGACGAAATGAACGAGCGCGCCGATCGGCTCGCCAACGAGGGAATGGCGCCGTTCAAGCCGAAGAAGAAGGTACCGGCGATCGTGCCGCCGGTGTGAGCGCGCTGCGTTCGCCGTCCCTCGATTGATGCCGCTCAAGTTCGGCGGGGGTACCCGGGATACGTTCCGTGCACTCGGCGTTGTCTGAAGATGTCCACATCAGGAGGGTCCCGATGCAAGGTTACGTTACCGATATCGATACGGCCACCGGGGAGAACACCGATTTTCGCCGCGTACTCTACACCGCCCGCAATCTGCAGCTCGTCCTGATGTCGATTCCGCCCGGCGGCGAGATAGGGGAAGAGGTCCATCCCGACGGCGATCAGTTCTTCCGGATCGAAGAGGGGAACGGCGAGGTCATGATCGACGGCACCGTCACGCCTGTCGAGGATGGGCATGCCGTCGTCGTTCCCGCTGGCGCGCGCCACAATCTCGTCAATACAGGTGACGAGCCGCTGCAGGTCTATACGCTCTATGCCCCGCCCGAGCACAAGGACGGCACCGTGCACCGGACATCCGCCGAGGCGGCGGCAGACGAAGCCCATTTCGACGGCGGGACGACCGAGTAAGCCCTACCCCGCGACCTTCGAGAAATCGGCGACGAGGTGCATGGTATCGCGCAGCCGCGCGAGGAGATTGAGCCGGTTGGCGCGGATCGCCGCGTCCGGGTCGTTGACCAG
>CAYRNE010000002.1:0-24423 GCA_964425245.1 uncultured Devosia sp. | reverse complement strand
GCGAACTCGAAATCACCGACCTCAACCGTGCCTACCTCGCCGACGGCCAGCTGGCGGCGCTCAGCCTCGGCCGCGGCATCGCCTGGCTCGACGGGGGCACGCCCAAGGATCTCTACGAGGCGGGCCAGTTCGTGCAGGTGCTGCAGGACCGGACCGGGCTTCATGTCGCCTGCCCCGAGGAGATCGCGCTGCGCCGCGGGTTTATCGACCGTGACGCATACCGCTCGCTGGCCGGGCGTTTCGCCGGGTCGGACTACGGCGACTACCTCGCGCGCGTCCTCGAAGACCTGGCCTAGCGATTTCTTCAGTCGCCTGGTCGCGGGGCTCCCTGCTTGCGCCGGGGCACCTGCTCGGCTAGCGGATGGGCGTAGCGCCCAGGACTCTCGCACGCGACCCAATGTTCGATTTTCTCAAGCGGAGGTTTTCCAGGCCGGACCCCGGGGCTGGTCCGGCGACGGTCGAGACGTCCGCCGGCCGCATCACGCTCACGGGGCAGCAGCAGGCGGTCCTCGCCCGGCTCCTCTCCGGCGCCGCCAGCGCCGCGGAAGGCGAGAGCCTTTACGAGGCGGTGAGCGCCAGGCGGTCAGCGTTCCCGATCGAGTGGGAGGTCCATGTCCTTCGCGCGCAACTTGCGGCGGCGCCCGATCGGGAAGATCTCGTTGCGCGACTGGCGATCGTCGAGGAAACACTGTCCCCGGGTCCGCTCTCCGGTTCGGCGGCACGTCTCGATTTCGAGCGGGCATGGGTGCGCTTCACGCGCGCCGATCTCCTCGGCGGCGGGGAACCGGCGCTGGCGGCAGCTCTCGACGACGCGAGCCTCATTCTCGGCAGTCCCGTCTTCAACACTCTTCGCGTTGCGCGGCGGGTGGAAGTTTTCGCGGCTCTCCACGGTACACTGATGAGCGTGCCGTCTCGGCACCTGCCCATAATCGCCGAACTGGGCATGCGCCGGTTCGTCGACATGCTCGAGGAACCGGACCTCACCGAGCCGCAGGCCTGCGCCGTCTATGATGTGCTCCATTCCTTCTATTTCGCGGGCGTGAGCGACGTCCGCGAGCTGCGCCGCTTCGACCGGATCGCGCCTCTGTTCGAAGCCTGGCTCGAAGCCCGGCACGGCCGCAAGGAGCCGCCAGCGATGGCTTATCCCGCGAGGCCGCTCAGAATCGGCTACCTGTTCCACACGGCGCACCTCGAGCGCGGCAACGCGGTCACGCCGCTCATGCTGTCGCTCGCCGAAATGCATTCGGCCCGGGAGGCCCGCGAGATCACAATCTATGCCGCCCAGTATGTCGCGGACGGTTTCCGTGCCGAGATGGAGCGGCGCGGGCTCGCGGTCCGCGAGTTCCGGCAGGATGCCCGCTACGACCGGATCGATGAGGTTGCGAACCAGATACGCACCGACGGCATCGATATCCTCTTTACCGAGCAGAACCGCGCGCTCGCCGCCGCGCTTTTCGTTCGTCGCGTGGCGCCGCGGCAGCTCTGGATCGACACCGGTTTTCCGTTCTGGACCCTGCGCGCACTCGACTGGACTTTGTCGCCCAGCGCCGACCCCGACGATCCGCCGCCGCGCACCTCGCCGCTGATCTGGCGACAGGTGGCCGAAACGCTTGCCGCTCCCGTCGATGCGTCCGCCGTCGCCGCCCAGCGAGCGGAACTGCCGCGCGACTCGTTCGCGCTCGGCGTCTTTGCGCGGCTGATCAAGCTCGACCGGAATTTTCTCGACGTGCTGCGCCGGATTGTCGGAGCCGATCCCCGTTTCCACCTCGTGATCGCCGGCCCGGGCGACGCGCGCGAGATCGAGGCCTTCGTCGGACGGCCCGAACTGGCGGGGCGCATCACCTTTCGCCCTGGATCGGTCGATCTCAACGTCTATGGCCCGGCGATCGACCTCATGTGCGACACCTTTCCGTTCATCGGCGGCAATGCCTGCCGGGAAGTTGCCGTGCACGGGACGCCCGTTCTCTCGAAACTCGGCACGCCCTGGGATGCGGTGCTGCGCGCGGACCGCAATCCGGAGCTTCTGGCGCGAACCGAGGACGAGTACGTCGCGCTGGCGCTCCGCATGCTGAACGATCCCGAGTTCCGCGAGCGGCAGCGTCGCGTCACACGCGAAATTGCGGCCGAGTACACCAATCCCGGGGTGATGCTGGACGACATCGAGGCCGCGATCGCGGCGGCAATCACGCGTCTGTCGTCTTGACCGCGGCCTGCCGGTGAGGCAGGCGATTGTCTTTCTTCGCGGCGGCCGGCCGCTCGCGACACGAGTTCGGGGGGTTCAGCAAATGGCAGGGCTAGCGGTCGACAGGCCCGTTTTCGTCATCGGCTGCGGCCGGTCTGGCACGACGATGCTGTTCGAGATGCTGAAGGCGCATCCGGGGCTGGCCCCGACGACCGGCCACCCCGACGGCGAAGACCATGTGGGCTGGGTGACGCATGGCAGGGCCGTCATCTCCGGCATCTACGGCAATGCCGAAACCGGCAATACCGGCGAGGCGCTGGGACACGCCTGCTGCCTGCACATGACGGCCGAGGATGTCACCCCCGAGATCCGCGACGCCATGCATCGCTATTACCGGGAGGAGGTGCTGCGTGATCAGGCAGGAAAGCGCGTCGTCAACAAGTGCCCGCATCTCAGCAACAAACTCGGCTACGTGCAGGCGATCTTCCCCGACGCCCGCATCATTCACCTCGTGCGCGATCCGGTCGCCATGACCGCGAGCTGGATCAACATCATGAGCCTCGTTCCCGACCTGACCCTCTATTGGCCGGAGACGGCCTTCCCCTGCCTCTGGGTGCTGCCGCGCAAGGGCGATCTGACGGACGCGGTTCTCGCGAGGAACGACCGGTTCTATCCCGGGGGCGGACTGCTGCGCTTCGCCGACTACTGGAACGCGATCAACGGCGGAATCCCGATCCAGGCGACGCCGTTCGCCTCGCAGGTCCTCACAGTCCGCTACGAAGATCTGATCGGGCGGCCCGACGAGACCCTGCGGACGATCACCGACTTCTGCGACATCGAGCCGTTCGCCGCATCTCCCGTGACCATCGACACCGGGCGAAACAAGCTGCGCCGCAGCCTCTTGAGCGAGGAAGAGGTGGCCGAGATCCGCCGGCGAACCCGGGATGTCGCCCTCGGTCACGGATACGCATAGGAGCCGAAATGGAATATTCCCTGAGACAGGTATCCTGCCCCCTCTGCGATACACGCGATCCCGAACCGCTCGTACCGGGCCGCAAGATGAGCGAAGAAAAGGGATACTGGCAGGAACAGCGCGATATCTGGGTATCGCTGTGCACCCATTGCGGGACGGTGTTCGAGAACCCGCAGGTCGACGTACTCGAATCCCGCGATTACAACGATCAGCACTATTACAACAAATGGTACAACGACGCCGCGGCGCACGATCAGCTGCAGAATTCCTACGCGCCGTTTCGCTGGGACGTTCTGTCGGACCGGATCGACTGGAGCCGCGTGCGGACAGCGCTGGACGTCGGTGCGACCGGGGCATGGTCGGCGCTGCTCAAGCGGCAACAGCCTCACATCAAGAGCATGCTCATCGAGCCTTCACGCGCGGCGGTCGACTATTGCCGCCAGCGCTACCCCGACGTTGTTCCGATTCTCGGCATGCTCGAAGAGCTGCGGCCGGAGACCGATCCGCTCGATCTCGTGACGCTCTGGTATTCGCTCTACCACATCAGCGATCCGGTGAACTCTCTGCGCAAGTGCCACGAACGCATGGCGCCGGGCGGCCGCATCGTCGTCTGCATTTCGCATCGTCACCTCGAGGTCGATATCTGGGGGGCAAACCGCACGACGCGCTGGGTCGACATGGAGCATGTCGTCCGCGGCGTCATGCTGACGATTTTCAGCCGCAAGACGCTCAGCGAAACGCTTCGGCTCGCCGGCTTCCGCGAAATCGAGCGCTTCGCGGCAGAGCACGTGGCGGAAGGATCGTGGAAAAGCCGGCAGGACTATTTCGTCATTGCCGAGAAGGCCGACGCGGTCGGCGCCGATGCCAGGGCCGAAGCTGATCCCGAAGAAGTGGCCTGGGCACGCGACGACATCCGCAATCACTGCGTGAATGCGTCCTCGCTATCCGTCCGATCCTTCCTCGCCAAGCACGAGACGCGCGAAGCGGTGCTGGTCTGCGATGACGACACCTATGCCGATTGGGTGATGTCGCTGCTCAGCGCCAGTCTTTCCGCGCGCCGCTACCGAAGCACCGACCCGGCGCTCAGGGGCCTCAAGGGAAGCGAGGTTGTGTTCAACGCAACCTGGAAGCCCTTGCCGCCAGATGTTCCTGTGGCTGGCATCGACTGCATCCAGGGCACCGAGACACCGGGAGATTACGGGCTCTGGACGGGGGACCACGGCGGGGGCGTCATCATTACGAAAGCCTTCCTGCCGGACCGCGACTTTCCGCTGCCGCCGCCGCATTGACGTTGGTCACGCGGGTTGGTTCGGGGTGCGGCTCTTGAGGTGTCTCCGCGCTTCCGGGCCGGTGTTCAACAGCAGGTCAAGGACGCTCACGGCTCCCTCGAACTCGCCCCAGAGCTGCGGATAGGGCGCGTAGTCGTAACTCTTGTATTCTACGCCGATGCCGGCACGCGCGAAGGCGTCGGGATCAAGGTACGATCTGGCGGCAGGCCCGCTCAGATAGGAGGTTCCGCCGACGGCCCGGACCAGTCCGACAAGCCGCCCTGTCTTCCCGCCATTGCCGGGCAGATCGGTCGAACGCACGATCTCGGTCGCGATTCCGAGCCGGCCCGCAGCCCAGCGCATCAGCTCGAGGTTGAGGTCGGAAAGGCGGTCGTGCCGCTTCCCGATTATGCCGAAGAACTCGGACGCGACCGGCTCCCAATGGGGAGCCTCGCGATAGGCTTCGGCCAGCTGATTGCGGTGCTTTTCGGTCCAGTCGCGGGTCCAGTCGAGCCGCGCCTCGTCGATCCGCGTATCAAGTCCATCGCGGCGCACCGGCACGGTAAGCCAGGTCAGCCCGCTGCGCGTCTTAAGGCGGTTGCGGTTGCGCCAGTCGTTCTTGGTGTACTGGACCTCGTCGTAGACGATGAAAACGTCGACATCGTCCATGAGATCGAAATAGCCCCGCCAGGGGACATAGTTGGACTGGAGGATGGCGACCCGCCGCATCAGGCCTTCCGGCGGGCGGCGAAGAACTTCCTCGACAGCTGATGCGCACCCTCGTAGCGGCCCGACGCCAGTACCCGCTCGCGAATGGCCGCATCGACACCATCGTAGACCGAGAACGCATCGTCGAAGGCGAGCCATCCACCCGGCAGCAGAACTCGTTCGGCAGCCTCGATGTCGGCGCAGACGGCGTCATAGGAATGGTCGCCGTCGAGGAAGGCGAGACGCACCCTGAGGTTCGGCGAAGCCTGCCTGACGAACATCTCGCTCGTCCCGCGAAACGGCGTGACGGTTTCGGTCAATTCCTCGGTCCGGATGGTGTGCATGAACGCGTCGAGGGCTCCCTCGAACCGCTCGTAGACGGTCTGGATGTCCTTCCGGAACGGCTCGTCCCAGACCGTCTGCTCTTCGTAGCCGGCAACGCGCCGGTCGCCCAGATCGACGGACATGGAATGGCTTCCATCGGGATTGGTGCGCCAATCCTCGCCGCGCGGGAACAGATCCACCGCCCAGACGTGACCCGTGCCGGATGCCGCGACCGCGTGCCCGAGCACGGCAGTCGATCGGCCGCACCAGCTGCCGACCTCCAAGACGTCCCCGCCGAGCGGCGCCGTGACGACGGCCAGCATATGAAGCGCCAGCAACTGGTCGGGCGGAGTCCAGCCCGGAGTCTGGTCGATGATCCGCGCAATGCGCGCCGTCACCGGCTCGGGCTTCTGGTCGCTCGGCGCGTCAAGCATTCTCGGTCAGTTCCTCAATCAGGTCGTGTACGGCGGAGATGACGTAGTCCTGGTCGGCGGGATCGATGTCTGCATAGAGGGGCAGGCGCAGGACCCGCGCCGCGAGGTCGTCGGTGTTGCGCATCGTGCCGTGGGTACGGCCCAACCGCAATCCTGCGGGTGCCGAGTGCAGCGGGATGAAGTGAAAGGTCGCCTGCACGCCCCTGGCCTTGAGCCCGGCCAGCATTCTGTCCCGCGCGTCCGCGCTCGGCATCATCAGGGCATAGATGTGACCGTTGTGGTCGCGATCCTGCGGCACCGTGGGCCGACGGAGCCTGCCGTCCGCCTCCAGGCCGGCAAAACCCTTCTGATAGCGCGCCCAGGCGGCAAGCCGCCGTTCGGTGATCGTTTCGAGAGCGGCAAGCTGACTGACGAGCAGCGCTGCGGTTATCTCGCTCGGCAGGAAAGACGAACCAATGTCGACCCAGGTGTACTTGTCGATTTCGCCGCGGATGAAGCGGCTCCGGTTGGTGCCCTTCTCCCAGAGGATTTCGGCCCGTTCGGCGAGCGCCGGATCGTTGACGAGCAGCGCGCCGCCCTCCCCCGCGCTCACGTTCTTCGAGCCGTGGAAGCTGAGCGTCCCGAGCGTCCCGATGGCGCCGAGCGCCTGTCCGCGGTAGCGCGATCCAATCGCCTGCGCCGCATCTTCGATTACGGCCAGGCCGTGACGTTCGGCAACCTCGAGGATCCGCGTCATCTCGGCAGCAATGCCGGCATAGTGGACGGGCATGATGGCCCGCGTCCTCTCGGTGATTGCTCCCTCGACCAGTTCCTCGTCGAGGTTGAGCGTCTCCGGCCGGATGTCGACGAATACCGGGACGGCGCCGCGCAGGGCGATGGCATTTGCGCACGATGGGAAGGTGAAGGACGGGACGATGACTTCGTCGCCAGGCCCGAGGTCCAGCAGCAGGCAGGCCATTTCGAGTGCGGCCGTTCCCGACCCTGTCAGCAGCACCTTGGCAGCGCCGGTCATGGCTTCGAGCATGGCCTGCGCTCGCCTGGTCACGGCGCCGCCGCCCACGAGCGCACCCGACTCGAGCACCGCCGCGATCGCTTCCTGCTCCCCCGGCGCCCGGAAGGGCCGGGAAAAGGGCACCGTCCGTTCAGGCAAGATCCGACTCGAGGACACGTCTCTTCTGCTGCTCGGTGTCGAATTCATGCATCACCGTAGCATAGCTGCGGCCTTCCTCGGGCCACTTGATGACGTTCCAGTCGGGGCAGCCGCCGCAGAAGGAATGCTTGGCGAAGTCGCCCCCGAGATGGGCCTTGCGGAGCTCCTGCATCGCCTCACCCTGCCAGATCTCCGCCATCGTGGTCTCGGCGTAGTTTCCGATGTTGGCGATGTGCTTCCAGTCCGCGGGGCAATAGGTCAGTTCGCCATCCGCCTTGATGACCATGCGTTCCCAGGGATAGAGGCACGGCTTGCGGACGGCGGGAGCCGTGGCCCAAAGCTTGTCGGCCATGTCCGGGACGTTTCCGGCGCAGGAATGCAGGTTCCGCATGACGACGAAGTCGGCGCCCGCTTCCTTCCAGTAGCGCTCGAACTCCGGAGCCTCGTGCAGATTGAGCGGCTGCTTGACGAAGCTGACCATGATCTTCGCCCGGCCTCCGTATTCTCTGGCCAGCCGGATCAGGCGGTGTGTCGCCTCGTAAGTGACGTCCAGCACACCGTTCACACGCACCTGGGCATAAACGTCCTGGCTGTGCGCATCGATCGAGACGTCGAACACCGAAACGCCAGCCTCGATCAGCGCCCGCGCCCGCTCCTCGGTCAGAAGCATGCCGTTGGTGGTCACGTTGATCGGCAGCCCGGTCCGCTCGTAGGCATAGGCGATCATCTCGGCGAGGTGCGGGTGAAGGAGCGGTTCCCCGTCTCCGGTGTACCGGAGAAAGCGGCAGTGTCCCCTTCCGACGGTGGCGATTTCGTCGATAAGCTTGGTGTGAAGGTCGAGCGAGAGATTCTGACGGCCCTTGCCCTTAAGCTTCGTGACCGTGACGTAGGGGCAGTGGATACAGGCGAGGTTGCAGAACATCGTGCAGTCGATATTGATCTGCGAGGGAAACACGGCGCTGAGATAGCCGCCAAACGCACCGATGGTCATCTCTGCCTCACGCCATTTTCCGAAATCAGGTAACCTAGTGGATTCCCGGGCCACAGGCTAGCGCCGGGGCAACCCCTTATCGCGCTGCCAATCCGATGTCCAATCCGCGCGCGGCCGCCGGCTGCCCCGGCGAACGGCCTCCAGCGGGCCGTGTCCGCCGGGCGGCAGGAGCGGGAAAACGCGCCGCGCGAACGCCGATTGGACCATAGGCAAATTGACATTCCCGGGAAAAACGGCGAGGGAGTCGCCGCTGCCGCGAGGGCCCCAACGGCGGTTCTCGGGGACGCGAGAGGCGTACTTGGAGACTGTCCCTGATGAAAGTATTCGTGACCGGCGCCTGCGGCTACAAAGGCACGGTTCTCGTCCCCAAGTTGCTGGAAAATGGCCACGAGGTCGTCGCCTTCGACATCCAGTGGTTCGGCAACAATCTTCGCCCCCATCCGCGTCTCACCGTCGTCAGGGGTGATGTCCGCACGCCCGAGGAGATCGATCTTGGCGGCGTCGACGCCATCATCCACCTGAGCTCGATCGCCAACGACCCGGCGGGCGATCTCGACCCCAAGCTGACCTGGGAGGTCAGCTGCCTCGCCACCATGCGGCTCGCCGACAAGGCGCAGCGCGAGGGAATCAAGCGCTTCATCTACGCCTCGTCCGGCTCGGTCTACGGCGTCAAGGAAGAGGAGCAGGTGACCGAGGACCTCGAACTGGTCCCGATCAGCGAATACAACAAGACCAAGATGTGCGCCGAGCGCATCCTGCTCTCGTACAAGGACGACATGGCGGTCCAGATCGTGCGGCCGGCGACCGTTTGCGGCTTCTCGCCGACGATGCGCAACGACGTGGCGGTGAACCTGTTGACCATGCTGGCCCTCAAGAACGGCAGGATCACCGTGCTCGGGGGCGACCAGTACCGGCCGAACGTCCACATGGACGACATCACGGACCTCTATCTGTTCCTGCTCGACCACCCCGAGCACACCGGCATCTTCAACGCCGGCTTCGAGAACATCACGATCCTGCAGATCGCCGAGATGATCGCCAGGCATGTCGACGGCGCGACGATCGAGGTGAAGGAATCGAACGATCCGCGCTCCTACCGCGTCAATTCCGACCGGTTGCTCGCCACCGGGTTCAGGCCCAAGAAGGGCGTCGAGGATGCGATCAAGGAGCTCGTCGGTCTCTATCGCCAGGGGGCGTGGACGGACGATCCGAGCTTTTACCGCATGAAGTGGATGCAGCAGGAAGTCCTCAACTGATGCACGGAACCCAGACCAAGGCCGGCGTCGGGCACTTCGTCGATTATTCGCAGCGGCTCTCGGCCGTGCTCGCCGCACACGACTGGTCGACCGTGGCGCAGCTCGCGGATGAGCTGGCCGACTGCGCCGTATCCGGGCGGTCCGTATTCCTCACGGGCAACGGCGGCAGTGCGGGCAACGCGGTTCATCTCGCCAACGACCTCCTCTATGCCTGGAGCAAGAAGGTCGGCCGCGGTATCCGCGTAAGCGCGCTGCCGGCAAATCCGGCGGTCGTCACCTGCCTCGCCAACGACGAGGGGTACGACGAGGCGTTCGCCGCGCAGCTTGCGGTGCAGGGCCGTGCCGGCGACGTGCTGGTCGTGTTCTCCGGCAGCGGCAACTCCCGCAACATCCTGCGGGCTCTCGAACAGGCGCAAGCGATGGGGATCCGCTCCTATGCCGTGCTCGGTTTCGACGGCGGCAAGGCGAAGGCGCTCTGCGACGTGCCGATCCACTTCGAAACCAACGACATGCAGATCGCCGAGGACGCGCAGCTCATCCTCGGGCACATGATCGTGCAGCATCTGAGCGCGCAGGCCGACCTGCTGGAGTCGAAGTAGCCGATGGCCGATCCGAAGTTCCTGGTGCTCGGCGCGAACTCGTTCTCCGGCGCGACCTTCGTCGATTATCTGGCCGAGAAGGGCTACGAGGTCACCGCAACGTCCCGGACGCCGGACCGCCCCCTCGCGCAACTCCCCTACCGCTGGCGCACCGAGCCGGTGCGCTTCGAGAGGGTCGATCTCAACCACGATCTCGAGGCGCTCGAAGCGATGCTGAGGCGCGAGCGCTACACCCACATCGTCAATTTCGCCGCGCAGTCGATGGTCGGCCAGAGCTGGGACCATCCCGACGACTGGATGCAAACCAACGTCACGGCAGCGGCGCGGTTGTTCGTGCTGCTCTCGGGCCTCGATTTCCTTGATCGTTACGTTCACGTGACGACGCCGGAAGTCTACGGCTCGACCGACGGCTGGATCCGCGAGGATACGCCAGTCAACCCGGCGACCCCGTATGCCGTGTCGCGTGCGGCAGGGGACATGAACCTGCGGATCTACACGACCTTCAAGAATCTGCCGGCCGTCTCGACCCGCGCCGCCAACGTCTATGGCCCCGGCCAGCAGCTCTACCGCATCATTCCCCGTACGGTTTTCGCGGCGATGACGGGCGAGAAGCTGAAGCTCGACGGCGGCGGCAAGTCGGTCCGCGTCTTCATCCACATGCGCGACGTCTCGGATGCGACGCTGCGCGTTGCCCTCGGCGGCAAGGTCGGCGAGACCTATCACATCTCCGGATACGAGCTCGTCTCGATCCGGCAGCTGGTCGAATCGATCCTGAGCAAGCTCGGCAAATCGTTCGACGAATGCGTCGAGCTCGGCCCCGAGCGTGTCGGCAAGGATTCCGCCTACATGCTGGATTCGTTCAAGATTCGCACCGAACTCGGCTGGATGGACCGGATTCCGCTCGATGAGGGTCTTGATGACGTCATCGCCTGGGCCGAAAAATTCCGGGAGGAATTGCCGAACCTTCCTTCCACCTACGTGCACAAGGCCTGACGCAATGGACGCAGCGGCCCGAAAGACGAGCAACGCGGAGCCGGATGTCGCGGCGCTGGAACGCCAGGCGGCAGAGCTGCGCGGGCAGGTCATCTGGATGAGCCACAAGGCCAAGGCGGCGCACCTCGCCTCCTGCCTCTCGGCCATCGACATCCTGACGGCAGCCTATTGGCACGCGCTGCGCATCGACCCCCGAAACCCGGCCGACCCGCTGCGCGACCGCTTCATTCTCTCCAAGGGCCATGCCGCGATGGCTCTTTATTCGACCCTCGCCTACCGGGGCTACTTCCCGCGCGAAATGCTCGACACCTACACACAGGACGGCGGCCTGCTCGCCGAGCACCCGCCGGCCAACCTGCTGCCCGGCGTCGAAGCGGCCACCGGCTCGCTGGGCCACGGCCTCCCCATCGCCGCCGGCCACGCGCTCGCGGCGCGGGTCAAGGGCAACGAAGGCGCCTATCGCGTCTACGCCCTCCTCTCCGACGGCGAATGCAACGAAGGTTCGGTGTGGGAAGCAGCCATGTTTGCGGCCGGGCAGAATCTCACCAACCTTTGCGTTGTCGTCGACTACAACAAGTGGCAGGCAACCGCCCGGTCGAACGAGACGCTGGCCCTCTCGCCGCTGCGCCAGAAGTGGGAGAGCTTCGGCTGGGATGCGCATCAGATCGACGGCCACGACGTCGGCCCGCTGGCGCGGGCGCTGGCCGATTTCCCGAACGGATCGGGCAAGCCCGTCGCCTTCATCGCCGACACGGTCAAGGGGCGCGGCGTCTCCTTCATGGAAGACGACAACAACTGGCATTACCGCGCGCCCACGGCCGAAGAAGTGGAGAAGGCGCGCCAGGAGCTGGGCCTCGCATGAGAAACGCCTTCACCGATGAACTGACCAAGCTGGGCGACGACGACGAGCGCGTGGTCATGCTCTCGGGCGATATCGGCAACCGGCTCTTCGACAAGTTCAAGGCCAAGCACCCCAATCGCTTCTTCAATTGCGGCGTTGCGGAAGCGAACATGACCGGCGTCGCCGCCGGACTCGCCATGAACGGGTTGCGGCCCGTCACCTACACGATTACGCCGTTCGTCACGACGCGCTGCCTCGAGCAGATAAGGACCGACGTCTGCTACCATGACCTGCCGGTGACCATCGTCGCGGTCGGCGCCGGACTTGCCTATGCGGGGCTCGGTCCCACGCACCATGCCTGCGAGGACATCGCGTTCCTGCGCGCACTGCCGAACATGAACGTCATCGCGCCGGGGGATGCCTGGGAAGTCCGGGCCGCGCTGCGCGCCGCAATGAAGCAGGACAAGCCGACCTATATCCGCATGGGCAAGAAGGGGGAGCCGGTCGTCCATGCCGGTCCGGTCGAGCATTTTGCGATCGGCAAGGCGATCACAATGGCCGAGGGCGACGAGATCTGCCTGCTCTCGACCGGCAACATGCTGCCTGAGGCCATGGAGGCGGGGCGGCTGCTGGGGGAGCGGGGCCATTCGACCGAAGTCGTCAGCTTCCACACGGTCAAACCCCTCGACGCCGCGCGGCTCGAGGAGGCCTTCTCCCGTTTCCGGCTGGTGGTCACGATCGAGGAACATTCGCTCATCGGCGGCTTCGGCGCAGCGGTTTCCGAGTGGGCCATCGACAGCGGCGCCGACACGCGCAAGCAGATGCGCTTCGGCACCCCCGACAGGTTTTTCAAGGAATCGGGGGAGCAGGAACACGCGCGCGAGGTCATGGGGCTGCTCGGCCGCCAGATGGCCGAGCGAATTGAACAACGCCTCCACGCGCATTAAGGACAGTCGCATGAAGACGGAAGCTGCCCTCCTCGTCGAAACGGGGAAGCCCCTGGTTGTTGCGACCATCGAGACGCCGGCGCTGAAGCCCGGGCAGGCCCTGATCGAGATCGCCTACTCAGGCGCCTGCGGAACGCAGCTCATGGAAGTTGCGGGCGACAAGGGAGAGGACAAGTGGTGCCCGCATTGCCTCGGCCACGAGGCGACCGGCACCGTTGTCGAAACCGGCTCGGCGGTCACCAAGGTCAAGGTGGGCGACAAGGTCGTCCTCAGCTGGATCAAGGGGAGCGGGGTCGAGTCGGGCGGCGCGGTCTACGACTGGGACGGTCAGAAGGTGAACGCCGGCGGGGTCACGACCTTTCAGCGCCACGCCGTGGTCTCGGAGAACCGGCTGACGCTCTTACCGCCGGACATGCCGCTCGATGTCGGGGTCCTGCTGGGCTGCGCCGCGCCGACCGGCATGGGCGCCGTCTACAACGTCCTCGATATCAAGGCCGGCGACGCCATCGCGGTCTTCGGAACGGGCGGCATCGGCCTCAACGCCTTGATGGCGGCGGCGCTCGCCGGCGGCAATCCGGTGATCGGCGTCGACCTCAAAGAAAGCCGGCGCACGCTGGCGAAAAGCTTCGGCGCGACACATGTGATCGACCCTTCGGCAGGCCCGGTGGCCGACCGGATCAAGGCGATCGCGCCCAACGGAGTCGATCTCGCGGTTGAGGCGACGGGTATTCCCTCGGTCATGGCCGACGCCATCTCCGTCGTGCGCCAGCAGGGCGGACGGGCCGTCGTCATCGGCAACGCCAGGGTCGGCAGCGAATTCAGGATCAGCCCCAACGTCTTCAACCAGGGCAAGAGCCTGCTCGGCACCTGGGGCGGCGACTCGATTCCCGATCGCGATTATCCGCGCTATGGCCGGCTGATTGCGTCCGGCCGCTTTCCGGTCCGGGACCTCCTCTCGCAGCCCTATCGGCTCGAGGACATCAACGAGGCGCTCGACGATATGCGCACGGGCAGAATTGGCCGACCGCTCATCGACATGAGCAAGCGCTAGGCCGGGGGCCGCATGCGCATCGGCATCGACTTCGACAACACGATCGTCAATTACGACGGCGTCTTCCATGCCGCGGCGCTGGAGCGCGGATTGATCCCCGCCGACCTCGCCGGCGACAAGAACGCGGTGCGCGACTACCTGAACGGAGCGGGACGGAAGGACGACTTCACCGAACTGCAGGGCTATGTCTACGGCACCCGGATGGGACTCGCCTCGGTCTATCCCGGATTTGCCGAGTTCGTCGCCGGGGCGCGCGCCAACGGCCATGAACTGTTCGTCGTCTCGCACAAGACGCGGTATCCGATCCTCGGGCCACAGCACGACCTGCATGAGGCAGCCCGCGCCTTCCTCAAGTCGACGGGCTTCGTCGGCACGCACGGCATCGCCGAGGATGCAATCTTCTTCGAACTGACCAAGGACGAGAAGGCCGTGCGTGCGGCGAGCCTCGGCGTCGACGTTTTCATTGACGACCTGCCCGAGATCCTCGAGCTTCCGGCCCTCGCCGGGATCCGGCGCATCCTCTTCGATCCCGCCGGCGCGATGACCGGCGGGGACTACGAAATCGCGCCAGGATGGCCGGACATCTCGGCGATCCTCCTCGGGCCCGGCCCGTGAGCAACGCGGCAGGCATCGATCAGGAGCAGGCGTTTGCACACGCCGCCGCGCTCACTAAGGCCGCAAACCTGCCGCCGCCCTCGGCCATCGAGCGGCTGAGCGGGGGCCGCAACAACCGCGTCTTCCGTGTGACGCTTGCGGACGGGCGGCGCACGGTGATGAAATCCTACCATCACGACGCGCGCGACCCGCGCGACCGGCTGGGCGCCGAGTGGGCGTTCCTCACCTATGTCTGGGCGCGCGGCGTGCGCAACGTGCCGCTGCCGCTGGCGGCGCTGCCGGAACGGCACCTCGGCCTCTACGCATTCGTCGACGGCGAACGGCCGGCCGCCGCGACGGCCGCATTGGTCGAGGAAGCCGCGGCATTCGTCCTCGCCATCAATGCAGAGCCTCGCGCGACGGCGGAGCTCGCACCGGGATCGGAGGCCTGCTTTTCCATTCGCGATCATCTCGAGACCGTCTCGCGGCGCGTCTCGCGGCTGGCAACGGTAGACGAGGCGGCGCCTTTGGCCGCCGAGGCGGCGAGATTCGTCGCGGCAGGCCTCAGGCCGGCATGGGATCGCGTCCAGTCCGCCGTGGATGCCGCACTCGCAGCCCGCGGGGTCGATCCGCTCACGCCCATCCCGATACCCGTCGTCTCGCCATCGGATTTCGGCTTTCACAACGCGCTGGTCGCGGACGGCCGCGTTACCTTCATCGATTTCGAGTACGCGGGCCGGGACGATCCGGCCAAGCTCGTCTGCGATTTCTTCTGCCAGCCGGACCTGCCGGCCCCTGTCGAATGCTATCCGGCGTTCCGTGACCGGCTCGTGGCCGCGCTTGATCTTGCAGCGGACGACGCCTGGCGTTGCGACCTTCTGCTTGACGCCTACCGCATCAAATGGGTCTGCATCATCCTCAACGACTTCCTGCCCCTCGGCGCATCGCGGCGGGCCTTTGCGGACGCCTCCGACCGGAAGGCACGCGCCGAACGCCAGCTCGCGCGCGCCGAGCGGCAGCTTTCCCTCGTCACGACCTAGAGTCCCGAACGGAGCACCCGATGGCCTACAAGGAGTTCGTCTCCCTCATCCACAAGTCGACCAAGCGCGACTACCTCGCGCGGGTCACGCAGCGCGACAAGGCCGAGGTCGCCGAACTCGCCGTGAAATTCGACTACGATTATTGGGACGGCAGCCGGGAAACCGGCTACGGCGGCTACAAGTACGATGGCCGCTGGCGCAAGGTCGCTGATGCGATGGTGGCGGAATACGGCATCGAGCCGGGCATGCGCATCCTCGACGTCGGCTCGGGCAAGGGGTTCCTGCTGCACGATTTCACGGAAGCGGTGCCCGGCGTCGAGGTGCACGGGCTCGAATACTCGCAATACGCCATCGACCACACGATGGAGAGCGTCAAGGACCGGATCGTCCGCGGCAGTGCCGCGAGGCTCCCCTGGCCGGACCAGCATTTCGACCTCGTCGTCTCGATCAACACGCTCCACAACCTCTATAACTACGACCTCGACGCGGCCTTGAGGGAGATCGAGCGCGTCGGCAAGGGCGCCAAGTACATCTGCGTCGAGACCTACCGGAACGAACGCGAGAAGGTGAACCTCATGTATTGGCAGCTCACCTGCCGCGCCTTCTGCACGCCCGACGAATGGGCCTGGTGGTTCAAGCAGACCGGCTATACGGGCGACCACGAGTTCATCTGGTTCGAATAGGCGCAGAGGCGCCCGATGCATGAACAGCACGACAGGGGGCTTTGGATCGAGCGGCTGACGACCGCCCGGTTCGACGGCCGCCCTGCCCTTTTCCTCGATCGCGACGGTGTCGTCGTCGAGGAAGTCCATTTCCTGGAGCGCGCCGAGGACATCCGGCTGACCGAGGGCGTCGCCGAGGCGATCGCCGCGGCGAACCGCGCGGGCGTCGCGGTGGTCATCGTCACCAACCAGTCGGGAATTGCGCGCGGGCTATATGGCTGGGCAGAATTCGCCGCGGTTCAGGCGGAGCTGGTGCGGCAGTTGCTGGAGCGCGGCGCGGCAGTCGACCTGGTCCTTGCCTGCGGCTATCACATCGACGGCGAAGGAGAGCTGGCCCGCGATCACGACTGGCGAAAGCCGAAGCCGGGGATGCTCCACGCTGCCGCCTCGCTGCTCGGCGTATCGCTGCCGCGCTCGCTGATCATCGGAGATCGGCTGTCCGACATCGAGGCCGGGCGCGCCGCCGGCCTGGTGCGGGCGGCGCTGGTCGAAACCGGGTATGGCGCGGGGGAATGGGCCGCCCTCACGTCGCGATCGGACGCGCAGGCTTCCGGGTTCGAGCTGCAGCGCGCCCCGAGCGCCGCCCAGGCCATCGCCGCGTGGCTCGCCGATCTCCGCTAGGACGAGGCGACGGTCAGCTCTCGCGGAACGAGCGGTCGAAGCTGCGGACGATCGGCGCCGCGAGGTACTCGAAGAACGTCTTTTCCCCCGTGGCGATGAAGACCTCCGCATCGAGGCCGGGGCGAACGACGCTGGGCTCGAAGCCTTCCGGCTGCTCCCCGGCTATTTCGAGGCGCGCGACGTAGTAGGCCTCGCCCGTGCGCTCGTCGTCGACGCGGTCGGCAGACAGGTAGGCGACGTGTGCGGCGACGGGAGGCATTTCCTTCATATCGAAGGCGGGCAGCCGCAACCAGGCTTCCTGCCCGAGTTGAACCTCGTCTATGTCCTGCGGCCTGATGTGCGCCTCGACAACGAGCTGCTTGCCCTCGGGCACGATCGACATCATCGGCTGGCCCGGTGCGAGCACCGATCCTGCAGCGGCCTGGGCAAGGTCGATGACAACGCCCGCGACCGGAGCCCGGATGATGGTCCGCGTGCTGATGCTCTCGGCGGCGCGCAGCTGCTCGGCCGATTCCGAAATGCGGAAGCGCAGATCGCTGAGCAGGCTCGATGCCTCCCCGGCCCGCGTACTCCCGGCCTGCGCGATCCGTTCCTCGATCTGGGCGATCGACTGCTTGGCTTCGGCAATGTCGGCAATCAGCCGTCCTTCGCGGGCCCGCAGGTCGGCCTCCGAGCGCTCGGAAGTAACCACCTGGCTCCGCCGGGCGAGGCCGTCGGCGAGCAGTTCCTGCATCGTTTTCCGCTCCTCGATCACGAGGGCGACCTGCTTGCCGATCTGCTCCTTCTCGATCTCGTGACCGGTAATGCGCTCCTTCAGGGCCGCGATCTGCTTTTCGAGCACCGCGAGCTCCGAGCGATGCTTGCTGAGCCGCAACTGAAACTCGGCGCGCTGATCGGCGACAAGCGTCGCGGATTCCGGATCATCGGTCAGCGCCTCGGGAAAAGTGATTTCATCGGCGCCGTCGCGCTCGGCGAGGGCGCGCGCCGCCATCGCCTCCAGGGTCCGCAACTGCAGCCGGAGCCTGTTCACCTGCGCTTCGGCCGTGGTGGCGTCCAGTTCCAGCAGCGGCTGGCCCACGGCGACCGCCTCGCCCTCGCGGACGAGCACCGCCCTGATGATGCCTCCCTCGAGGTGCTGGAGGACCTTGTTGTTGCCGGTGACGATCACCTTGGCGGGCGCGATCACCGCTCCTTCGAGCGGGGCAACGGCCGCCCAGACGCCAAAGCCGCCCGCCCCGATGACGAGGGCCGCAAGGCCGATCACGGCGGGCAGGCGCATCGATGTTCTTACAGCGTCGTGCCAGCTCATCTCTCGACCACCTCCCGTTCAGCCGAAGAACCGGCCGGTATAGCTGGCCGGAATTTGCGGTTGTGCGGGCGCTCCCTGAGGGGCCGCCGCACGCAGCTGCTTCTGCAGGATCTCGTCGCGCGGACCGAAGGCCTCGATGCGGCCGCCGCGCATGAACATGATCTTGGTCAATGCCGGAACCACTGCCATCCGCTGCGTGATGACCACGCAGGTGATGCCGGCCGCGCGCGCCTGCTGCAATGCTCCGAACAGCGCTTCCTCGCCGCGCGTATCGAGCGACGCATCGGGTTCATCGAGGACGACGATGCGCGGCTCGCCGTAGAAGGCGCGCGCCAGTGCGATGCGCTGACGCTCGCCGCCCGACAGGCCATAGCCGTTCGTCCCGAGGAGCGTATTGTAGCCCTTGGGCAGGCGCTGGATGAGATCGTGACAGTTGGCGAGCCGCGCGGCGGCAACCACTTTCCCGGAATCCGGTTCCGGCGACATGCGCGCGATGTTCTGCGCGACGCTGGCCGGAAAGAGCTCGACGTCCTGCGGCACATAGCCGATGTAGGGGCCGAGGTCCTCCGGCAGCCAATGCGCGCGGTCGCTGCCGCCGATCCGGACGATGCCCGCCGTGGGCCGCATGGCGCCGACGATCAAGCGCGCGAGCGTGGATTTTCCGGCGCCGCTCGGGCCGACGAGCCCGACGATCTCGCCCGCCTCGATGGCGAAGCTGATGCCCTTGAGGATGGGTTCCGAATTGTCGTTGGCGCGGTAGACGAGCTTTTCGACCGCAATCGTTGCGTCGGGCGCGGGCAGTTCCATCGGCGGCTGGCCGGTCGGCATGAATGAAACGGCGCGCGCGATGCGGCCCCAGGCTTCGGCGACCGAAGCGAGGGTGCGCCAGCCCGCGATGATCTGGTTGATCGGGGCCAGCGCACGCGCTGAAACCAGTGCGGCAGCGAACAGGATGCCGGCGCTGACGCTGGCATCGAGCAGGACGAGATAGGCCCCGTAGCCGATTATGCCGATCTGCAGCACGAGGCGGAGCACCTGGCCCGCCCCGTTGAAGACGGCATTTTGCAGGGCGGCGCGATCGGCGGCAGCGAGGGACCTGGCGTTGTTCTCGCCCCATGAGGCGAGCGTCGCCGGGTTCATGCCCATGGCGCGGATCACTTCCGAATTGCGGGCATGGGCCTGCGCCTTCTGCAGGGCGATGCTGGCCTGTCGCGACGTCTCCGCCAGGGGCGCCGCGGTCAGCCGCTCGTTGGCATAGGCAACGATGGCGATGATGACCGTGAAGGCGAGCGCCAGCCAGCCGAGCTGCCAATGGACGAGAAACAGCAGCCCCAGGTAGAGCGGAACGACCGGCAGATCGAAAATGGCTCCGACCAGCGGTGAACTGATCGCATGTCGTACCGTGCTGAGGTCGCGCAGGGGCTGCACGTCGCCGAGCGCAGGATCTTCCGAGCGGAGCGCGGTGTCGAGCAGCGGGCCGCCAAGGACCGTTTCCAGCCTGGCGCCAAGCCGTGCGGCCATCAGCTGCCGGACGGATTCGATAACACCGACAATGACGAGCGCGGCCACGGCGAGGACGCTCAGCATGATCAGCGTATCGCCGCTGCGGCTCGTCAGCACCCGGTCATAGATCGAGAGCGTATAGAGCGGCACCGCGAGAAGCAGGAAGTTGAGCGCCAGCGAGAACAGCCCGATGCTAACAAGGCCACGGGCGCAGGTCCGCAGGCCGGATATGACAAGGGCGCGGGTCGGCAATCGCACAGATTCTGGCACGTGGGCGACCCATGCTCCGGTCAGGCCGGGGTGCCGGTTGTCTCGACCGACCACCGAAGCCCGGACATTACGCGATTTCTATTGTCGAAACTCCAGTCTAGGCAAATCCAGAGAGCCGCACAATTGGGCGGGGCCAGCATGGTAAGCGCCGCGCCGAGGGTAACATGCCTCAGGCCGCAACGCCTTCGAGAAGCCGGTCCGCGATCATTCCGCCGATCGGGATCGCCGACGTCGCCGCCGGCGAGGGGGCGTTGCAGACATGCAGCATGCGATCGGTCTTCTTGAAAACGAAATCGTGAATCGCCCTGCCGTCGCGGGTCACGAGCTGGGCGCGGATGCCGGCGCGATGAGGCAGCAGGTCGGCAAGCTCCAGACTGGGGCAGTACTTCCGGCATTCCTCGAGATAGGCGCCCCGGAACAGCGATCCCCGCAACTCACGAAGAGCGTGGCGGCGGTGCTTGAGGACAAGGTTCCAGAAGCCGCCAAAGGACGCGAAGCTCGCAACGTCGCGCAGGTCGATGCTGAGCTTGGGGTAACCTTCGCGCGCCAATCCGATCACCGCATTGGGGCCGACGGTGACGCTCCCGTCGATCATGCGCGTCAGATGCACGCCGAGAAACGGCAGCGCCGGGTCGGGCGCGGGATAGATGTGATGACGGACGATCGCGTTTTTTGCTTCGGGCAGGCGAAAGTATTCGCCGCGGAACGGCACGATGTGGAAATCCACCTCGAGGCCTGCCAGGCGTGCGAGCCGGTCTGACTGCAGCCCGGCACAGACCACGAGCCGGCGGGCCTCGAAGCGCTCGCCTCCGGCTCCGACCTCGACGTAGTTCCCCGCCTCGCGAATATGGTCGACCGCCGCGCCGAAGCGAAACTCGGCTCCCCCGGCGCCGATGACGCCTGCCATCGTCTCGGCGACACGAACGTAGTCGACCATGCCGGTCTCGCGGCTCAGCAGCGCGGCGGTGCCGGAAATGTTGGGCTCGAGCCGGCGCAGCTCCTCGCCGCTCAGCCGCTGCAGCGCAAGGCCGTTGCGCGTCGCGCGATCATGGAGTGCATCGATCCGCTGTTCCTCCAGGGCATTGGTCGCGACGATCAGCTTGCCGCAGGCTTCAAACGGCAGCTGGTGCTCGGTGCAGAACGACTTCGTCGCCTCGAGCCCGGCGCGGCAGAGCTTCGCCTTGAGGCTGCCGGGCTCGTAGTAGATGCCGGCGTGAATGACGCCCGAGTTGTGTCCGGTCTGGTGGACCGCGACGCGGTCTTCCTTCTCGATGAGCAGGAGGCTTGCGCCGGGGCGGGCTTCGAGCAGCTTCATGGCCGTGGCGAGGCCGACGATGCCGCCGCCGACGACGCAGAATTCGTAGCGCATGATTCCTATGCCAACCTACCCGCGGAACGGCGTCTCATAGGCGATTTGACGGCGGCGGTCCATGCGAGCGTCAGGTGCGGAACGGGGCCGGTGCGGGGGGCAGGATCAGGTCGTCCTCGTAGCAATAGCGCCAGGATTCGCCGGGTTCGTAGGACTGGATCACGGCGTGGCCGGATTCGTGGAAGTGCTTGCGCGCGTGGCGATTCCTCGAGTTGTCGCAGCAGCCCACGTGACCGCAGACGAGGCAGACGCGCAGGTGCACCCAGCGGTCTCCCAGCGCGACGCATTCCGGGCAGGAGTCCGGCGAGTCCGGCTCGATGTCACGAATTTCGCTGGCGTGCTCGCACGTTGGCCTGGTCATGACGGTGCGCTGAGCCTCATTGGGAGGACGATGCGAAAGGCGGTATGGCCAGGCTTCGATTCAACGCCGATACGGCCCTTGTGATGGTTGACGATGATGTTGTGGGCAATATGAAGGCCGAGCCCCGTGCCAATCCCTTGCGCCTTCGTCGTGAAGAAAGGCTCGAAGATGCGCTCGACGATCTGTGCGGGAATTCCAGGCCCATCGTCGGTGATGACGACCTCGACTTCGTCCCCCAGGGACCGCGCTTCGATTGCGAGGCGGCCCTGGCCGTCCATGGCTTGCACGGCATTGTCGATGATGTTCGTCCAGACCTGATTGAGCTCGCCCGCGTAGGCGGTGATGCGCGGCAGGTCGGGGCTGATGTCGCGGACGACCTCGACACCGTTCTTGATCTTGTGGTGGAGGATCATCAGCGTATCGTCGATGCTCCTCGCGATGTCGACGTCCTGGACGGGCGCCTGGTCGAGATAGGCATAGGACTTGACCGCGCCGACGATGCGCGAGATCGCCCCCGAAGCCATGCCGATTTCGTCGATCAGCTGCTGCGCCGCGAGGGCTGCGCCGAGCCATTGCAGCACGGCATCGAGATGCCCGGGAGCAAAGTCCGCGGCGAGGGAGCCGGTCCGTTCGACCGTCCAGCCGTAGGCCGCCATCGCCGGTGCAATCTCCCACGGCTCGGTGACGCCCAGCGCTTCGAGCCGGGCGCCGAGCCTCGTCTCTTCCCGGCGCGCAACGGCATCCTCCTGGCGTGACCGCGCGCATTCGGCAACGCCCATCTCGAGTTCGGCGAGGCGCCGGCGTTCCTCGGGACCGAGGTGCAGCGCGCCGAGTTCCACGGTGCGGGCGCGCCAGTTCCCGAAGGCTTCGTTGAGGTAGCCGATGCTGCGCTGGATCGCCGCCGCCGGATTGTTGAGCTCGTGCGCAAGGCCGGCGGCAAGCGTGCCGAGCGCCGCGAGCTTGTCGCTCTGGAGCAGCGAGGCTTCCGTGCTGCGGAGCCGCCCCGCCATGGTTCGCAGCAGCGCGGTGGCCACCTGCGGCCGCCGCGCCAGGAGGCGCTGGAACGCATCCCTGCCGATGGCGAGGAGCACGCTCGGCTCGGCGGCACGCACCGAAGCGCTGCGCGGCGCCTGTTCGAGCAGCGACATCTCGCCGATATATTCCCCGGCGCGGCGGGTGGCGAGCGTGACCTCGCGGTCCCCGTCGCGCTTGGTGACCTCCAGCATGCCCGCAAGGATGATGAAAAGGGACTCTCCCGGTTCGCCTTCGCGGATGACGACCTCGCCCGCCCGCGCTTCGATCCGTTCCGCCGAAGTCCAGAGCTCCTCGGCTTCCTCAGCCGTAAGATCGGCAAAAAGAGGCACCTGATGGATGACCGCCTCGTGCTCCCCGGCGATGGGCGCGGCGCGGTCCACCGGTCAGCCCGCCTGCTGCTGCCGCCGCGGCGCGGACATGGGCACGCTGAGGTGGCGATGCACGAAGGTCACGGCCATCGCTCCCTCACCGACCGCCGAGGCGATCCGCTTCGTCGATTGCCCGCGCACGTCGCCGGCGACGAAGATGCCCGGCACGCTCGTCTCGAGCCAATAGGGCTCGCGTTCGAGCGTCCAGCCGGCCGGCAGGCGGTTTGCCCGGCGCTCGAGATCGGGCCCGGCGAGGATGAAGCCGTGACGATCGAGCTGCAGCTGACCATCGAGCCACGCCGTGCGCGGCGCGGCGCCGATGAAGACGAAGACCGCATGCGTCGGCATGCGATCGACCGTTCCGGTGGCGGAGTTGGCTATCGAGACTTCCTCGAGCCGTTCGTCGCCATGCAGCTCCACGATCGAGGCGTTGGTACGCACGGTGATCGCCGGGGCGCTCTCGAGGCGCTCGATGAGGTACTTCGACATGCTTTCGGCGAGCGAGCTGCCGCGAACCAGCATGGTCACCGAATTGGCGTGACCGGCCAGATAGAGCGCGGCCTGCCCCGCGGAGTTGCCGGCCCCGACGACGAGCACGTCCTCGCCCTTGACGGCCATGGCTTCGGTGATCGCAGCGCCGTAGAAAAGCCCCGCCCCGGCAAGCCGGTCGGCACCCGGGACGTCGAGCAGGCGGTAGGAGACGCCGGTGGCGACGATGAGCGCCTGCGAGGCGACGGTCGAGCCGTCGCTCAGGGTCAGGACGTGGTAGCCGCCCTGCGTCTCGAGCTTCACCGCCTCCATGGGCGAGAGGATTTCCGCGCCGAAGCGGCGGGCCTGGGCGACGGCGCGCCGGGCAAGATCCGCGCCGCTCAGCCCGACCGGGAAACCGAGATAGTTCTCGATCCTCGAACTCGTGCCCGCCTGACCACCCGGCGCCTCGCGCTCCACCAGCAGCGTCTGCAGTCCCTCCGACGCGCCATAGACCGCCGCCGCGAGACCCGCGGGTCCGGTGCCGACGACGACAAGGTCATAGGTCTTCGACACTGCGCGGGTGTGGAGACCGACCTTCTCGGCCAGTTCGGAAATTGCGGGCGCCGTCATCGTGCTGCCGTCGGCGAGGACGACGAGCGGCAGCGGTCCGTCGCTGAGGCCTGCGGCCTCGCGTAACGGCGCCGCCTCCGGGTCCGCTTCGACGTCGAGCCAGCGAGAGGGCATGAGATTGCGAGCCCGGAAATCGCGGATCCGGTGGCCATCGGCGGACCAGCGATGGCCGACGATCCGCACGCCGTCGAACACCGGACGGTAGTCCGCGCGCCAGTCGTCGAGCAGGTCGTCGAGGACCGGATAGAGCCGCTCCTCCGGCGGGTGCCAGGGCTTCAGCAGATAATGGTCGAGGTGCACCTCGTTGATCGCCGCAATGGCTGCTCCCGCAGCCGGAGAAGATGGGCGCCGAGATCGCGCGCCGGCTGAACCTGCAGAAGGCCGGCTCGATGCTGCCCTTCACCGTAATGCTG
>CAYRNE010000001.1:0-31004 GCA_964425245.1 uncultured Devosia sp. | reverse complement strand
GATCTGTCGCCATCGTGAACGTGGATAATGACACCCTCCGTCGGATCCTAAACAACCCTGAGGCGATGGCCGCCGTTGAGCGGATTGAAGGCTGGCGCTCGCTGGGCGACAACATCATCGAGACGATCATCAACAAGAGCGACCGGGTGAAGGAGCTCAAAAAGAAAGCCAAGGACGGCAAGCTGACCGAGAAGGAGAAGAAGGAGCTCAGCGCCGAGGAGAAGGAGTACAAGTCCAAACGCAAAATGGTGCAGGAGAAGCTGATCAAGTTCGCGACCCGAATCCCCGCCTTCATGTACCTGACCGACTTCCGCGAGAACAAGCTTCAGGACGTGATCACGCGATTGGAGCCCGAACTGTTTCTCGCGGTCACCGGGCTCACGGTGAAGGATTTCCACCTGCTCGTGGACCTCAAGGTATTCAACACCGAGCAGATGAACCAGGCCGTGTTCGCCTTCCGCCGATACGAGGACGCTTCGCTTCGCTACACAGGCATCGAGAGCCACGAGGGCCTTACCCATATCGGGCTCTACGACACGGTAGTTGCGAGGGAGTGAGCGCAAGGCCCTCAAGTTATACCCAACCGTTGTCCTGAAGACCCTCGAAGCCACCGCCCTCTCTACCGCCGTTCCGGCGGTCCCCTTCCCCCGCTGCGACGCTGTCGAGGATTGCCGGCTGCACGCTCACCGGCTGCCATCGCCCTTCCCATTCGCCCTTCCCATTCACCATTCACCATTCACGACTGCCGACTGCCGATTGCGCACAAACTTATCCCCGTCCCCCAAACCCCGGTTATTCTCCCCCGCATCCCCCGCGTGATTGCGCGATCATGACGAGTGGTCGGCGGGGGAGGCCGGTGGCGGCGCGTCGGCGCCGTCCGGGCAAGGCATCGGCCCCCGCGGATGAGCATCCTGCATCCGGTCGGGGCCCGAGGGCGGCCATTGCCGGCCGCCCGATGCCGTCGTCCCCGCGAGGGGTTGCCGGGCCGGCATTGGCCCGGGCGGCGGCTCGTGGGTCGCGGGCAAGTCAAGCTGTGCCGGGGCCCGGTGTCCTGCCTTTAGAGCCGGCGCGGGGCGAGGCGGAAGCCTTCGCCGCTCCCGGTCTCGAAGGGGAACCGGGGCGGCGCCCCTACGGACTGCCGATGAGGCGGAAGCCTCGCCCCGCCGCGGTCCCCCCCCCCGGGGCCGCGGTTCGCCGCCCGAACCCCGAGGCCGCCCGGCCGCCGGGCGCAGTTTCGCGCGCCGAGCGAACGCCGCCCGTGAACCCGTTCGCCATTTCCCGTTCACCCGCCCGTGTTAGGGTCCGGCATGATCCGGACCCACCTATCGCCGTCGCCGTGAGCGGGCTCCGCGACCTCGTTCACCGGCCGCCTCCGCCGCCTTCGCGGCTGCCGGGCTGGGCGCAGGCGCTGCTGCGCTATGGCATCGTCAGCGCCGATCCCGACGTGCGCCGCCGGCAGGCCTTCGCCAACGCCGCCTGCTACATCGTCGCGGCCAACGCGCTCTCGCACCTCGTCATCAACGCGGCGCACGATCTTGCCGGCCTCATGCCGCTCCACCTCTACAATATCGGCGTCATGGTGCTGGCGCTCATGCTTCCGGCGCTCCATCGGCTCGGCGAGCATGCGGCGGTGATCGGGCTTTCGCTGCTGATCCTTGTCGGGCACAGCTTCGTCGTGGTGGCGCTGGGGCTCGCGAGCGACCTCCACATCTATTTCGCGCTCTCGGCTTTCATGCTCTTCGTCTTCGGGGTGCGGGCCTGGCGGCTGTTCCTCGCCTTCTATCTCGCGGCCTTCGCGGCGCTGCTGCTCGTCCTGCTGTTCGCGCCGCAGGCGGGCCTCGTCAGCCCCGGCGATGCGGCGTTCCGGCAGTTCCTCAGCGCGCAGGCGATCGTCAACGTGATGATCATCAACGGCATCGGCATCTCCTATACGCTCGCGAGCCTGAGCCGCACGCAGGCGGAGCTGGCCCGGCAGGTCGCGGTCTCCGATGCGCTGCTCGACGTGATGCTGCCGCGCCCCGTGTCGCGCCGGCTGAAGCGCGAGCGGCAGCAGATCGCCGACGGGATCGAGAACGCCAGCGTGCTCTTTGCCGATTTCTCGGGCTTTACGGCCGCCGCGGCCGAAGTCCCGCCGAATGCACTCGTCGGCTGGCTCGACGCGGTGTTCACCGAATTCGACGGGCTCTGCGCGGCGCACGGGGTCGAGAAGATCAAGACGCTGGGCGACGGCTACATGGCCGTGGGCGGGCTGTCCGGCGAGGCACGCGAGGGGGCGGTTGCCGCCGGGCGGCTCGCCTTTGCGCTCCTCGCCGCGGCCGCGCGCCGGCCGCCGCTCGGCGGCACGCCGATGCGGCTCAGGGTCGGCATCCATACGGGGCCGCTGATCGCCGGCGTGATCGGCGACACCCGCGTCTCCTACGACGTCTGGGGCGGCACGGTGAACATCGCGCAGCGCATGGAGGCGCACGGCGAGGCCGGCCGCGTCCAGGTCTCGGCGGCTTTCCGCGATCTTGCGGGGCCGGCCTTCGGCTACACGCCGCGCGGGCGGATCGGGATCAAGGGCGCGGGCGAGATGGAAACCTTCTGGCTGGCGCCGGGACCCGGCTGAGGGGCTGCCGCCGCGGCGCGTCAGGCCGCGGCCGCCTCTTCGATATAGCGCCGGGTTTCACCCGCTTCGCTGCGCAGCCAGGCGATAAAGCGTTGCAGCTGCGGCCGCTTCCCGGCATCCGGGCGGAGCCTCATCCGATAGGGATGGGGCGCTTGGATGTGCTGCGACAGGGGGAAAGGATTGGCGAGCTTTCCGGTCTCGAGGTCCTTGCGCACGAAGGAGAGGCCGCAGAGCAGAAACCCGATATCCTGGCGCACAGCCTCGAGCGCGAGCCGCATGTGCGGGTAGCGAACGCCGCGATCGAGCCCGCTGCGGCGGTGGCCGAAGGCTCCGATCCACTCGACCCAGCCGGGAGGCGCCGGCTCCCCGGCCTTCTCCTTGAGGTGGAGGAGCGGCATGCCCTCGAGCAGCATCGCCGGCTCCTGCCCGGCGAGGCGGGCGAGGTTCCCGGGGCTGGCCAGCGGCAGCAGGACATCGGTGAACAATGGCTCGTCCCGACCGCCGCCGTAGCTCACGCGGATATCCGGCGCGCCGAGCCGCAGCGGAACGTCGCCCGCCCCGTTGATGCAGAAGAGAATGTTGGGATGCGCCTCACGAAAGGCCGGCAGGCGCGGCTCGAGCCACAGCTCGGCCCAGTCGGGATCGGCAACGATCTGGATCTCGCTGACCCGCTGGAAGTCGAGCGTTTCGCTCACCCGCTCGAGCGCCGCGAAGGCCGCCTGCAGATCGCCCAGCGAATTGGCAAGCTCGGGCGTCGGCTGCAGCCCGGACCGCCCGCGCATCAGGAGATCCGTCCCGAGATATTCCTCAAGCGCCCGGACGCGCTGGCCGACAGCCGCCGGCGTGATGCCGAGACGGTCGGCCGCCGCCTTGAGCGAGCCGGTGCGGATCGCCAGTTCGAGCGCCTGCAACGACTTGAGATGTGTCGTCATCGCCATCGCTCAAGGTTACCTTTAGTTGCAAAAAGCGCAATCGCTTCGACTAAAGACAATCTTTATCCGGCTAAGGAAAATCGCGTTTGAATCGTCTCAGGCGGGTGTGCTTCGATGGACAAGTAAAACGCGCGGGCCATGGGAGGGTCCAAATGAAACGCTTTGTCATCGAACGGGACATCCCGGGGATCGGATCGTTCTCGCTAACTGAGCTTTGCGGCGCGGCACGCGCCTCGAACAAGGCGGTGTCGACGATCGGCCCGCGCATCCAATGGCAGCATACCTATGTCGCCAGCGAGAAGACGTTCTGCATCTATCTCGCCGAGAGCGAGGACGACATCCGGCAGCACGGCGAGTTGAGCGGCATCCCCGTTTCGAAGATCACCGAGATTACCTCGATCATCGACCCGCTGACCGCGAACAACTGAGCCTGGCGGGCCTGCACGGGCAGGCCCTGACGGGGCGATGCCGCGTGGACCGGACGGCAACGCCCATCGCAGCTTCACCACGCACCCAAAGACCCTTTCATCCAACGCCGCGGCCAGCGGGCCGCGACGCGAACCAACTCATCGCAAGGAGACATCAGATGCCGCATCTTTCGCCCTTGTCCATCCCGGCAAAGCCGGGCGCGACGATCGCCGCGACGCTCGTCGCCGCCATCTTCGCCAGCACGCCAGCGCTCGCGCAGATCGGCAATCCGCTCGCCGAGGCGGTGCGCTCTGCAACCGAGAAGTACCAGGATCCCGCCGCAGCGCTCGCCGATGGCTACGTCGCGATGCCCTGCGTCAGCGGCCCGGGCAGCGGCGCCATGGGAATCCACTTCGTCAACCCGCCCCTCCTCGAGGACGGCGAGATCGACGTGTCACGGCCCGAGGCGCTGATGTACGAGCCGCAGGCGGACGGCTCGCTCGAACTGCTCGGTGTCGAATTCATCGCCTTCGAGGGACCCGCGGTCCTCATGGGGCACCTTTTCCACTTCGTCGCTGCCCCCAATCGCTACGGCCTCGACCCCTTCTACGAGCTTCACGTCTGGGCCTGGCGCGAGAACCCCGGCGGCATGTTCGCGGACTTCAACACGGCCGTGTCCTGCGACGCGATGAATGCGGATGCGCATATGGCGCATTGACGGCGCCCGGCACGGCCAGAAACGAGAGGAGCTTCCGATGGACGTTCATGCGCGGGCGGCAGGTGCGGTCATCGTACTGGTTGCGGCGGGGATCGCATCGTTATCGAGCGGCGCGGGCGCCGCCGAGGCAGGGAATGCGATGCAAGGCAAGGAGGTATTCGCCGAGCGATGCCTCCACTGCCATGCCTATCCCAGCGATGTCGGGCTGACGGCCGAGGACCTTGCCGCCGACGCCGGCGGGCGCGCCAGGGAAGGCACCCCGCTCGCCGGGCTGATCGGGCGCCGGGCGGGCTCTCTGCCCGGCTACTTCTACTCCGACGCGATGACGGAGGCCGACATTACCTGGACCGAGGAGACGCTGCGGAGCTTCGTCCTCTCGCCTCGCACATTCATCCGCTACAACCGGATGGGATTCAGCGGCCTCGCGAGCGAGGAGGATGCGGAGAACCTCGTCGCCTACCTGCTCGAGGCGGCAAGGCCCCAGACCGACTAGCTCGCGGCGCGTCAGCGCGAGCCCAAGACGAGGTCGCTGGCTTTCTCGGCAATCATGACGACCGGCGAGGCAGTATTGCCAGAAGTGATCGTCGGCATGATCGAGGCATCCGCGACGCGCAGCCCATCGATGCCGCGGACCCGCAGGTTGTCATCGACGACGGCGCGATCGTCCCGACCCATCCGGCAGGTGCCCACCGGGTGAAAGATGGTGGTGCCGATGCGGCCCGCGGCACTCGCCAGATCCTCGTCGCCGGCGACCGCCGGCCCGGGAAGCAGCTCCTCGGGCGCGTAACGCGCGAGGGCCCGCGTCGCAGCCAGGCGACGGGCATGCCGGATCGCCCTTACGGCGACCTCGCGGTCGCGCGCAGCGCTGAGGTAGTTGAGGCGGATCGACGGCTGCTCCCCGGGGTCGCGGCTGCGGACATGGACGGTGTCCCGGCTCTGCGGCCGCAGGTTGCACACCGAAACGGTCACCGCCGGAAAGCGATGCAGCGGGTCGCCGAGCTTATCGGTCGACAGCGGCTGGACGTGGTACTCTAGATCGGGGGTGGAAACCGTCTCGTCGCTGCGTGCGAAAATGCCGAGCTGGCTCGGCGCCATCGACAGCGGCCCGCTTCTGAGGAGGCCGTATTCCAGCGCCATCGCCGCCTTGCCGATGAGGCTGTTCGCGAGCTGGTTCAGGGTCCGCGCGCCCGAAACGCGGAAGACGGTGCGGATCTGCAGGTGATCCTGAAGATTGCCGCCGACGCCCGGGAGCGCATGCTGCACGGCGATCCCGTGCTCGCCGAGGACCGCCGGATCGCCGATTCCCGAGAGTTCCAGGAGTTTGGGCGAGTTGATCGCGCCGGCCGAGAGAATGATTTCGCCGTCCGCCACGGCCTCGATGAGACGGTTGCCGATGCGGTAGCAAACCTTTCGCGCCCGCCGCTGCTCGACCACGAGCCCGGTAACCAGCGCGCCGGTAACGACGTGGAGGTTCGGGCGGTTCGCAGCCGGCCGGAGAAAACCCTTCGCCGTCGTCCAGCGGATGCCGCCGCGCTGGTTGACTTCGAAAAACCCGGAGCCCTCGTTGTCACCGTCGTTGAAATCGTCACGGCGCGGAATCCCGATTTCCTCCGCCGCGTCCCGGAACGCCTCGAGTATGTCCCAGCGCAGCCGTTGCCGGGACACGGTCCACTCGCCGCCCGCACCGTGCATCGGGGTCGGACCGCGATAATTGTCCTCGGACCTGATGAAATAGGGCAGAACGTCGTCCCAGCCCCAGCCGGCGTTGCCCAGCTGGCGCCAGTGATCGTAGTCGGCGGCCTGGCCCCGCATGTAGATCATGCCGTTGATCGCCGAGCAGCCGCCGAGGACCTTGCCCCTCGGATAACTGAGCGAGCGGCCGCCCAGACCGGGCTCCGGATCGGTGCGCATCATCCAGTCGGTGCGCGGATTGTTCATGCAATAGAGATAGCCGACGGGGACATGAATCCAGGGATAGGTGTCGCGACCGCCTGCCTCGAGCAACAGGACCCGGTAACGCGGATCGGCGCTGAGGCGGTTGGCGAGAACGCATCCTGCCGTTCCTGCGCCAATGATCACGTAGTCGTAGCGTCCACCGGACTCCGACCCCCGGTTCATGGCGTCATCTGCTCCCGCGCATCGACCATCCGCTTCCATGCCGGCATCATGGCGTCCCTGATGAAGCCGAAGTTTTCATAGCGCGCTGCATAATGCGCAGTCATCGCCGGGTCGGCGGCGAAGCTTGCTCCCGGGCGCGACATGGCCGCGGCGCCTGCTGCAAGATCGCCGAACCGGCCCGTGCCGACCCCCGCTGCAATGGCGGCGCCGAGCGCCCCGGTTTCCGCGCAGGCCGCAACCGATATCGGGATGCCCAGAATGTCGGCGAACATCTGCGGCCAGACCGCGCTTCGGGATCCTCCGCCGGAAAGTATGGCACTGTCGAAGCGCAGGCCCGCCGACCGCAGCACGTCGATGTGCCGCCGGTGCTCGAAGGCGACGCCCTCGAAAAGCGCCCGTATCAGGTGGCCTTCGCCGTGCCAGCCGGCGACCCCGTAAAAACCTGCGCGCATCGTGGCAGCGAGCCGCGAGCCATAGAGATAGGGGTGGAAATACGGATCGTCTGCAGCAGGCTCGACCTCCGACACGCGCATATTGCAGAAGTCGAACGCGTCCTCCCCGTGCCGGCCGCGCGCGACGAACTCGCGCACGTACCACTCGAGATTGGCGGCAGACGTGGCGCTCGATTCGATCGCCATCGCCTGCCCCGGGCCGAACACCGACTGCATGAAGATGCGGGGATCGGAAACGGTTGACGGGCCGATTACCTGGTTGATGCTCCAGGTGCCGACGATAATGGAGGCCTGCCCCTCGGCCGCCGCGCCCGAACCAATGGCGCTGGCGATGACATCGAACAGGCCGCCGACGACGGGCGTGCCCTCGACGAGGCCGGTGGCCCTGGCGGCATCCGACGTGATGCGGCCCGCAACCTCGGTGGGCCAGACAAGGTCGGGGAGCCTGGAGCGCGCATCATCGAGGCCATAGCCGGCGAGCAGTTCCGAATCGTAGCGGCAATCGGGCAGACCGATCATCCCGCAACCGCTCATATCGGAAACATCCGAAACGCGGCGGCCGGTGAGCCGGAAGGTGACGAAGTCCTTGCACAGACAGGCGGTGGCCGTGCGCGCATAGAGATCGGGCGCGTTTCGCTTCACCCATGCAAGCAGCGTGGGGGTCTGCGACGGCCAGGGCTGCTGCCGGCAGAGTTCGTGCAACCGCCTGCCGTTGCCGCCGGCGGCGAGCTCGCCAGCGAGATCGGCCGCCCGGCTGTCGAGAGACTGGATCGCAAGCAGCGGCTCGCCGGCGTTGTCCAGAAGGTAAAGGCCGTTGCCGTGTCCGGCACAGCCGATGGCTGCGATGCGCGAAGGGTCGGCCCCGGCGGATGCGAGGCACTCGCCGATGACCGCGGTGGCATCGCGCCAGAGCTCGTTCATGTCGCGCTCAACGTGGCCGGGCGCCGGCGTCAGCGAGCGGCCGTCGCGCCTCGCGACGGCCAGCTGACTGCCGGAGGCGTCGAAGAGAACGGCCTTGACGACGGTGTTGCCGGCATCGAGCCCGAGCAGCAGGTCGCGACGTTCAGCCATTCTGATACATGTCCCAGGCCTCGTCACCCGACTTGCCGCTGTGGATCATCGCCATCAGGGCGGCGACGACCCGGCGGGGGTTGTCGTGCTGATAGACGTTGCGGCCATAGACGAGGCCGACCGCGCCCTGGGCCAGCAATGCCGCCGACTTGCCGAAGACGGTCCGCAGATCCTCCTTGCCGCCGCCGCGAACGAGCACGGGAACCCGGGCCGCCTCGATGACGCGATGGAAATCGTCCGGATTGGTTGTCGGATCGGCCTTGATGATGTCGGCGCCCATCTCTGCGGCGAGCCGCACGAGCGGCACGATCTTTTCGACGTCGCCATCGACCTGGTAACCACCGCGCACCTCGTTGGGCAGCATGGCAAGCGGCTCGACCATGAGCGGCATGCCGTACCTCGCGCTGGCGGCGCGTACGCGCGCGATGTTGCGCACGCACTGGCGAAACAGTTCGGGCTCGTCGGGCAGCATGAAAAGATTGACGACAACGCAGGCGGCGTCCATTTCGAGTGCACCGATTATCGGCTCCTCCGCGTTCTGCAGCTCCGCCCACATGACCCGGTGGCGGCGGTCGTTGTAGGGGTTGCCCATGTCGAGCCGCATGACGAGCGCCGGCTTCCCCTTCTCGGGCCGCGATTGCAGCAGGTCGGCCTGGCCGTAGTTCATCTGGACGGCATCCGGGCCGGCGGCAACGAGCTGGCCGACCACCGTCTCCATGTCCTCGAGGCCGACCATGAAGGTCGGCTCGTTGCAGACTCCGTGATCGATGGCGACGTCAAGGCAGCGACCATTCGTGAAGAGCCGATTCATCCGTGCCTTGTGGCTTATGCGCATACGGGACTCCCGGGGTTCGGATTGCGATCCATGAGGATTTCTTCGGTGAGGCCGTGATCGCGCGCGAGCAGGGCCCGGAACCGGGCCTCCTCCCCGGCTGCCATGGCCGGTGTCCAGCCCAGCTCCTCGGCGAGAATCGCCGTGGCTCGCTCGATCGCCGCCGAACAGAGCATGCCGGTGATCGCAAGCGACGTACGGCGCTGCAGCAGATCGCCCAACGTGCGGGTAAATTCGTTCCGCACGAGATAGCGAAGCTCGGCTTCGGTGTAGCAGCTGCCCGGCAGGGGCGAATCCTCGCGGGCGCCGCAGAACGACAGCACCTCGGATGCCGCCGTGCCGTAATGCGCGACGGCATGAGCCGCGCGCTCGCGGCTTACGCCCGCCGAGCGCGCAAGCGCGGCGATGAAGGCCGCCTCTGCCGCCTCCCCGGCCGGATATCCGGCACCGCCGCCGATCCGGCGGTCAACCGTCCGCACGCGGCGCGGGATTTTCAGAAGAGCCAGCGCACGGTCGGCGGCCTGCTCGCCGAAGGCCCGGAACGTCGTCCACTTGCCGCCAACGAGGCAGAGCACCGGAACGTCGCCGTGCACCTCGGCGATGAAGTGGTCGCGGGAAATGCTGCCGGTGAACCCGGCGTCGCTGCGCGGCAGCGGACGCACGCCGCTGTAGCGATAGACGATCTGGTCCGGCCTCACTTCGATACGCGGGAAGACATAGGAGAGCGACTTGAGGATGTAATCGACCTCCTCGTCCTCGCACCGCACCGCGCCCGGCGATTCCACCCTGATATCGGTCGAGCCGAGTAGCACGCGCCCCAGATAGGGAAAGACGATGCAGACCCGCCCGTCCACATTCTCGAAGTAGATCATGTGCCCGTTCAGCGCCGCGACGAGACCGGGGTGATCGAGCACGAGATGGGACCCCTTGGTGCCCCCGACATAGGAGGCTGTGCGCGTTCCCGGCGCGGCAAGCACCTCGTTGGTCTCGTCGACCCACGCACCCGTCGCATTGACGATCAGGCCGGTCTCGACCTCGAGCGCGTCGCCGGACAGCATATCCTTGAGGAGGAGGCGCCGGCCACGCCGACCGGTGACCCTGACGTAATTGATGGCCGAGGCCTGGCGGTTCGCGCTGAGGCTATCGCGGATGAGCTCGATGCCGAGCCGTTCGGGGTGGCTGATCCAGGCATCATAATAGGTTGCCGAGAACGCCAGATTCGATGGCAGATCCGGCCACAGCGCCAGCGTCGCGGCGCGGCCGCGGAACACGTGTGCGGGCATGGCGCTCCCGTTCCGCGCGAGGAGATCATAAAGCGCAAGACCGATCTTGACCGCGAGCGCCCCGCGCTCCGCGGGCCGGTTGCGAAGGCGCAGCACACCGAGGGCGCCGTTGAGCAGCCCGGTGAAGACGTGGTGGATCGGCACCGTCGTCGGCAACGGCCGGACCAGGTGCGGCGCGTTGCGCAGGAGCGCATCTCGCTCCCGAAGAGACTCGCGCACAAGGCCGATCTCGCCGTTCTCGAGATACCGGAGCCCGCCGTGAATCATGCGCGAGGGCGCCGAACTGCATGCCCCGCAGAAGTCGCCGCCGTCGACGAGCAGCACGCGCACGCCCTGCAGCGCCAGTTCGCGGAACGTCGATATGCCGTTGATGCCGCCGCCGATGACGAGGGCCTCAACGCTCGGGCTCGCCTTCAACCGGGCGAGCATCTGTTCACGCGTTTCGGGCATGGCCTGTCGGTGTCGGCAATTGCCGGCCGCTATCCTTCCATCGTTGCGGGGTTAAACGTGGATACCTTCGAGGTGCCGGGCCGCCTCGGCGATCAGCGCGAGGTCGGTGTCCGACAGCAGCAGCCTTCCGGCCCGGGCGTTGATGCGGGCCTGTTCCGGGTTGCGTGCGCCGCAGAGGGCAAACCCGATACCTCGCTGACGCAGCGTCCAGGCGATCACGAGTTCGGCAACGGACGCGCCATGCCCGGCGGCGATCGGCCGTATCTCGTCGGCAAAGGCCACCGCCTTCCTGCGGTTCTCGACGCTGAAACGCGGGTCGGTCCGGCGCAGATCGTCGCCGGCAAACTGCCGTCCGGGGCCGATCCCACCGGTGAGCAGCCCCAGGGCCAGAGACGAGTAGGCGATGACCGCGACGCCATTCTCCAGGCAGAAGGGAACGAGCTCGGCCTCGATGTCGCGGTGCACCATGCTGTACTGCTCCTGGATGGCGTCCAGCCCGCCGGCCGCGAGATAGGCCTCGAGGTCGGCGCGGGTCGTGTTGCTCGCGCCGATCGCGAGGATCTTGCCCTCGGTCCTCAGCTCCTCGAGCGCACCCAGGGTCTCAGCGATCGGCGTCGTCGGGTCCTGCCAGTGGGTAATATAAAGATCGATGCGGTCGGTACCGAGCCGGCGCAGGCTCTGGTCCACCTCGTAGCGGATCGACTCCGGGCCGAGATAGCGGTGCACCGGCTTTCCGTCCTGATCAAAGAAATGCCGGCCCCTGCCGGTGTGCCAGACGAGTCCGCATTTGGTCGCCAAGACGACCTCGTCGCGGCGACCTGCAATCGCCCTGCCGACGATCTCCTCGGATCGCCCCATGCCGTAGGCCGGCGCGGTGTCGATCAGCGTGACGCCCGCATCGATGCCGGCGCGGATGGCCGCGATGGACTCGGCTTCATCGGTGCCGCCCCACATCCAGCCGCCGATGGCCCAGGTGCCAAGCCCCACGGCCGAAGCCGCGACAGCGGAACGGCCAACGTGCCGTTGCAGCATTTCGGGTCTGTCGAGAACGCCAGTCATGAATCGATCTGCTCGAGGACGCTGTTGGCCGTCGCCTCGTCGACGACGAGCGCCTTGAGGTGCCGGCCGCGCAGAGCGGCGCAGATCGGCGCAACCTTGTTCGAGCCGGCGGCAACGCCGATGATGACGGGTATGGCATCAAGCTCGCTCGGCTGCATCGCGACCAGCCGGGCATTGAGCTCGTAGTCGCAGAGCTTGCCGTCGCGATCGATGAGGTGGGCGAGCAGCTCGCCGGCGGCGCCCGAGCGCTGGATTTCAGCGCGGTCGTCGCGCGAGGTGGGATGGAGGTCGTAGTAACTCGAGTCGGGCGCGAGGATCGACCCGATACCGACGACGGCAACGCGCGCCCGGCGGGCCCGCTCGAAAGCATCGGCGACCGACTTCATGCCCATCAGCATCTTCTTTTCCTTCGCCGTTTCGGCGAACAGCGGGGCCTGGATGAGGAAGGCCGTACCGCCGAGCCTCTCGGCCATCTGGGTCGCGACATGATTGACGTCGGTATAGTGCTTGCCCTGGACGAGTCCGGTCGCCGGCACCACCTCGACCTTGTAGTTGCGCTCCGGATTCAGCATTTCGACGACGGCGCTGACGCCTTTGCCGCCGGTGACGCAAATGGTGTCGCCGTCCTTGAGCGTTTCGAGCAGTAGGCTCGCGGCCGCGGCCCCGACCTGGTTCAGGATCGTCTGCGGATTTGCCGAAGCTGCCGGCGTGATCCGCACCGTTTCGAGGCCGGTTCTTTCCTTGAAGCGCGCTTCGAGGTCGAACAGGGCCTGATAGGGACTGCGGATCGAGATCTCGACCATGCCCATCTCCCGCCCCTGCTTGATCAGCCGGTTGACCTTGGCGTGGGAGAGCTTGGTGAGCTTGGCGATTTCGGCCTGGGTGATGCCCTCCTCGAAGTGCATCACGAGGACGCTGTAAATCTGCCTCGCCGCCTCGTATCGCTGGAAATCGTTGGTGACCTTCATGCTCGCGCCCCTCACATCGCCTTGCGCTTGTGAAGGTAGTAATCGAAGGAAACGGCGGCCAAAAGGATGGAACCGCGGATGATGTCCTGCCAATAGACGGAGACGTCGAGCAAGGCGAGCGAACTCGAGACCACCGAGAGCAGCACGGCGCCGAGGATGGCGCCCAGAATCGTCCCCTGCCCGCCCGAAAGACTGGCCCCGCCGATCACCGCAGCCGCGATGACGTTGAGTTCCATGCCGATGCCGAAGGTCGGCTGGGCGGAGCCGAAGCGCGCCATGTAGATGATGCCGGCGACGCCGCAGAGAGTCGAACAGAGTACGGTCGTCAGGAAGATCACGCGCTTGGTGCGGATGCCCGAATAGGCGGCGGCCTTCTCGTTGCTGCCGGTGTAGAAGACCTTGCGGAATGCCGTCGAGCGGCGCAGCAGGAAATCGAAGACGACGACGAAGACGATGAAAACGATGATTACGAAGGGGATGGCGCCGACCGATCCCTGACCGATGAACTTGAATTCCGGCGGCAGGGTGAACAGCCCGAGCGGGCGGCCTTGCGTGAACAGCAGGCAGATGCCGCGGGCGATCACCATGAAACCGAGCGACACGATGAAGTGGTGGAGCCCGACCTTGGTGACAAGAAGCCCCATGGCCGCGCCGATGGCGGCCGATGCCGCGATGGCGATGAGGGATGCGGTCCAGGGGTCCATGCCCTGCAGGAAGAGCCAGCCGGCGATCACCATCGCGAGCGCCACGACCGAGCCGACCGAGAGATCGATGCCGCCCGAGATGAGCAGGATCGTCATGCCGACAACGACGATGCCCTCGACCGCGAAGGCCATGGTCATCGCCCGCATGTTCTCCCAGGTTAGGAAATAGGGCGAGGCGAAGCTCATCACGAGGAAGAGCACCGCGATGACGACGATGAGCCCGGTCTCTCGCATGCGGACCAGCTGCCCCGGAAAGCGGCCCGGTGACCGCGCTGCGTCGCGCCGTTCACTGCCGCTTCGCGTTTCTGCCGCCGCTCTTGCCTGCCCGGTCAATTGAGCGCTCCCGGACCGGGCGCGGCTCCGGCCGTGCGTTCAGTAAAGGAGGCTAGCCGCATGATGTTCTCCTCGGTGAGGGCGTCACCCTCGACCTCGCCGCTGATCCGGCCTTCGCGCACGACCAGCACGCGGTCGCAGAGCCCGATCAACTCGGGCAATTCGGACGAAACGACCACGATGCCGACCCCCTGCCGCGCGAGCTCCCGAAGGATGCGGTGGATTTCGGATTTGGCGCCGACGTCGACGCCGCGGGTCGGCTCGTCGAGGAAGATGACGCGCGGGCTCACCGAGAGCATTTTTGCGATCGCGACCTTCTGCTGGTTGCCGCCCGAGAGCGACGACACCGGATCATGGACGCTGCCGCGCTTGAGGCCGAGGCGGTCGCCCAGGCGCGTCGCCTGCTCGATCTCGCGCCCGCGGTCCACGGTGCCCCAGGGGGTCGCAACCTGACCGAGAGCAAGTGCTGAAACGTTGGCGGTAATGGGGAGGTCGAGAAACACGCCGTCGCCCTTGCGGTCCTCGGAGAGATAGACCATCCCCTGGTCGATGCTGTCACGGTAGGAGCGGACCGCGACCGGCTTTCCGGCGAGCTCCACCGCCCCGCTCGCCACCTCGTGCAGCCCGCAGATTCCCTTGACGATCTCGCTGCGGCCCGCGCCGATGAGGCCGGCAATGCCGAGAATTTCGCCCGTCTCGACCATGAACGACACGTCGCGAAAACGCTTGCCGTCGGTCAGGCCGCGGACGCTGAGGAGCGTCGTGCCGGTACGTTCATCCGGGTTCCGCTTGGGCGGGTAAAGATTTCCGATCACCCGGCCGACCATCGAATTGACAATGTCGTCGGGCGTCACGTTCTTCACCTCGGCCGTCATGATGTGCTTGCCGTCGCGCAGGACCGTTACGCGGTCGCAGTGCTCGAAGATTTCCACCATGCGGTGCGAGATATAGATGATCGAGATGCCGCGTTCCGCCAGCCGGTGCATGATCGAGAACAGCACCTGAGCCTCGCGCTCGGTGAGCGCGGCGGTCGGCTCGTCGAGGATGAGGATCCGGCAATCGAGCGTCAGGGCCTTGGCGATCTCGACGAGCTGCTGGTTGGAAATAGACAGCGTCTTGACGAGCACGGCGGGATCAAGCGGGCTGAGCTGCTCGAGCGCCCGGCGAGCGCGCTCCTCGACCGCCCGGTAGTTCATGAACAAGCGGCGGCTCGCGTTAATCTCCGCCATAAGGATGTTCTCGGCTACGGTGACGTCCGGGCAGAGCGCGATCTCCTGATGGACGAATCCGATGCCGAGCTTCTGTGCGCGTGCCGGAGAGCCGATCTCCACGGGTTCGCCATTGAGGACGATTTCCCCCGCGTCGGGTTTCAGGATGCCGTCGATGATGTTCATGAGCGTCGACTTGCCGGCACCGTTCTCGCCGGCAATCGCATGGATTTCACCGCGACGAAGCTCGAAGTCCACGCCGCGCAGCGCCTGGATGGCGCCGAACGACTTGCTGACGCTCGAAATCCTGAGAACGATCTCGTCGGACATGATCGGGAATCCCGGGAGACCTTCACCCACCTCTCTCCCGCCCGCTGCGTGGTGCGGCGGACGGGAGATACGCCGCCTGCGCGGCCTGGAGGTGCGCTGCTAGCGGCCTGCCATGTACGTGTTGAGGTCGAAGTCGTCGGCGTTCTCCTTGGTGATCACGGCAAAGCCGTTATCCACGAAGGGGATCCCCATCGGATTGAAGCCGGAGCGCTTGTAGTCATTGAACGGGTCGATCAGCTCGGGATGCGACGCCATGAAGGTCGCGATGAAGCCGACATAGCCCTGGATGCCCTGATTGGGATTCAGCGCCTTGTGGATGTTGCCGGCCTTGATGTGCTCGAGCGTCGTGGGCGTGATGTCGGCATGCATGATGACGACGTCGGAGCCGGCTTCGAGCTTGGCCGCCACGGCGCCCTCGGCGGAGCCCGCCTCGGGGATCCAGATGGCGCCGAGGTTGGGATTGGCCTGCAGCATGGCGAGGACAGCCTGGTAGGCACGACTGGAATCCTGGTTGGAGGCCTGCCGGCCGACGAGCTCCATCTCGGGATAGTGCTCGGCCATGTAGTCGATGAAGGCCGTCACGCGCAGGTCGTGGTTGCTCTGGCCCGGGTTCTCGAGCACGGCATATTCGCCCTTGCCGCCGAGGAGGCCGGCAATTTCCTCCGCGGCATACTTTGCTTCGGCGAGATTGTCCGAGGTGACGTAGGAGATCCGCTTCGAATCCGGCGAGTCCGCTGCAAAGGTGACGATGGCGACGCCGCTGTCGACGGCGCGGTTGATCGGGTCGATGAAGGGGTCGGCCTGCATGGGATGCAGCAGGATGCCCTTGGGCCCTTTTGCGAGATCCTGCTCGAACGAAGCGATCTGCTTGGTGATGTCGTATTCCGGCGTGCCGGAGAACGCGACTTCGCAACCCATGGCGGTCGCCGCCTGCTTGAAGCCTTCGAAGACCGGAACCCAGTAGGGATGGGCCGAGACCATTACGTTCATGATGTAAAGATCGCCCGGCTCGCAGGCGAACTTGCTCTCGGCGGTCGCCGGGGTCTGCGCAATCGAACCTGCCCCGACGGCTACTGCGGCCACGGCAAGCATCTTTCTGATGGACATCATCTCTCCTCCCTTGGCGAGCAAGCCCTCCCGGCCCGCCCTGCTGCGTGCTTGCAATAAATTTCAGTGATTGATCTTTATTGCACGCAAGGGCTAAAGGGTAGGCCGGCAGGTGTCAAGAGCCCTGCAACGCGGGGAGCGCTGTTCACGGCCGATCGCGGACGTCGCCGGCGTATGCCCCCGCCCCAGGGCGGCACGGCATGAATGGCGCCGGTCAGCCGAGCGTCGGCATGGCGAATTGCGGATCGTTCCGTATGCCTCGGGGCCAGCGGGTCGTAACCGTCTTCAGGCGCGTATAGAACCGCACCCCCTCCATGCCGTGCATGGCATGATCACCGAAGATCGAGTTCTTCCATCCCCCGAAGGAGTGGAAGGCCATGGGCACCGGAATGGGAACGTTGACGCCGACCATGCCGACGCGGACATCCTGCGCGAAGGCGCGCGCCGTGTCGCCGTCGCGGGTGAAGATCGCTGTGCCGTTGGCATAGTCGTGACCGTCGATGAGTTCCACCGCCTCGCCGTAGCTCCCGCACCGTACGACGGACAGCACGGGACCGAAGATCTCATCGCGGTAGATCGACATATCCGGCGTGACGCGGTCGAACAGTGTGCCGCCGACGAAGAAGCCATTCTCGAAGCCCTGCATGGTCTGACGGAAGGTGCGGCCGTCGACGACGAGGTCTGCTCCTTCGCGCACGCCGGCCTCGATGTAACCGCGAACGCGCTCGAGGTGCTGCCCCGTGACGAGCGGCCCCATCTCCGATCCCGGATCGGCGGCGGGCCCGATGCGCAGAGCCTCGATCCTCGGTTTGAGTCGTGCAATCAGCGCATCGGCCACGGCGTCCGTTACCGGCACCGCCACGGAGATCGCCATGCAGCGCTCGCCGGCCGAACCGTAGGCGGCGCCCATCAGGGCATTCACCGCCATGTCGATGTCGGCGTCCGGCATGATCACCATGTGGTTCTTGGCGCCGCCCAGCGCCTGCACACGCTTGCCGTGAGCGGAGGCTGTTTCGTGCACGTATCTTGCGATCGGCGTCGAGCCGACGAAGGAGATCGCCGCCACATCCGGATGGCGAAGGAGCGCGTCGACCGCGACCCGGTCGCCCTGAACGACGTTGAAGACGCCCGGTGGCAGCCCGGCCTCCGTCAGCCATTCGGCGAGCAGCAGCGACGCCGACGGATCCCGCTCGGAAGGCTTGAGGACGAAACAGTTGCCGGACGCGAGCGCCACCGGGAACATCCACATCGGCACCATCGCCGGGAAGTTGAACGGCGTAATCCCCGCGACCACGCCAAGCGGCTGGCGGATCATGTGGCTGTCGACGCCCGTGCCGACGTTTTCGGAGAATTCGCCCTTGAGGAGCGTGGGGGCTGCGGCGGCAAACTCGACGACCTCGATTCCACGCGTCACTTCGCCGAGAGCATCGTCATGGGTCTTGCCGTGCTCGGCGGAGATCGCCTCCGCGAGCCGATCGGCCCGCTCCCAGAGCAGCATCTTGAAGCGGTCGAGGACCCGCGCCCGCTTGAGCGGCGAGGTCTTCGCCCAGACCGGCCACGCCGCCGCGGCACCGGCGACCGCCTCCTCGACCTCCGCGCCCGAAGCGAGCGCGACTGAGGTGCGGACTGCGCCGGTCGCCGGGTCATGGACAGGCTGGCTGCGTCCGGACCGGCCGGCAAGGTGCCTCCCGCCCACATGGTGTCCGATCTCGTCCATCAGGTCCTCCTTTACGTCGTTCGCACTTTCGGTCGCACCGGTATCCGTGCAATACAATCGCCCGGAATGGGCAACCGTTATGCATGGATGCAATGCTGAACTGGGAGGATGGGCGGCTATTTCTTGCGGTGGCACGCGCCGGGCAGCTGCTGGGGGCGGCACGGGCGCTGGGCGTGAGCCAGTCGACGCTCAGCAGGCGGATGACCGCCCTGGAGCAGAACCTCGGCACAAAGCTCCTGATCCGCCGCACGACCGGGTGTGACCTGACCGAGACGGGCGAAGCATTCGTCAGAACTCTCGAGCAGATCGAAAGCACGCTGCTGGCGGGCGAGGACGCGCTCGCGGGCCGGGAATCGACACTGTCGGGCACAGTACGGCTCGGCGCCCCGGATGGGTTTGGCGTCTCGTTTGTCGCCCCGCGCCTCGCTGCCCTGTCGGAGCGTCACCCCGGCCTGACGATCCAGCTCGTCCCGGTGCCGCGCAGCTTCTCGTTGTCACAGCGCGAAGCGGATATCGCCGTGATCGTGGGACGACCCGAGCAGGGTCGCCTGATCGGACGCAGGCTCGTCGACTATTCGCTCAGCCTCTATGCCTCGGCGGATTACCTTGCTGCAAACCCGGCGCCCGAATCCGCGGCCGATCTCGAGCGGCACCGCCTCATCGGCTATGTCGAGGATCTCATCTACGCGCCGTCGCTCGCCTATACGTCCGAGTTCGCGCGCCGCTGGCGAAGCCGCATCGAAATCGCGAGCGTCAGCGGCCAGCTCGAAGCGGCGCGCGCCGGCGCCGGGATCGCCATTCTGCACGACTATCTCGCTGCGCCTCACGCCGAGCTGAAACTCGTGTTGCCCGAGCTACGCGTCGTCCGCGGCTACTGGATCGTCTATCACGAGAGCATGCGCGACAATGCGCGGGTCCGGGCCGTCGCGGCGTTCCTCGCCGAAGCTGTGAAGCAAGCCGGCACCCCATTCCTCCGCCGCTGAGCGGCTGGCGAAGCGCCCTCCGCCCGCGCCTGCAACTCAGGGTCGGCCTCTTCGTCCGATGTTACAGGGCGATGCGCCTACAAAGGCAGATAGCCGGTAAACCCAACAATCTTCCAGCGCCCGTCGAGACGACGCAGGTAAAAGACCGAGCGCCACGCTAGTTCCATGGGGCTGCCGGTCTTCCGCCGGATGCTGCCATCGACGCGCTTATGCGCGAGCGCCCCGTCGCCGGCAATTTCGATGCGCGACAGCGATTGGCAGCGGAACCAGGCCGGACGCAACGACTCGGCGAAGTCGCCGGCCGGCCAGCGGGCGGCGATCGCCGCATCGCGATACGACGCCACCGTCGGGTAGGCCAGGCGCCATTGCCCGGGGTCGAGCGACTTGGCCGCATCGATGCCGATAAAGCCGTCATCGACATAATCCGCGGCGACGAGAGCCCAGTCGCCGCCCAGAAAGAAATCGCTGTCGCGGCGCACCAGCATTTCCCAGATGGCGTGACGATCGGGGTCGGCGGGCTGGAAGGGGTTTTCTTCGCTCATTCGTGTTGCGTGCCGGGGAGCAAGGGGAAGGACGGCTCGGCGAGGTCGCCTCCCATCAGACTGGTAATCCGGTTCGCAGCCCGGAACAGCATGACGGCGGCCTCGTCGAACGGCACGATGACCTGCTGGCTTGCGAGAAACGGCATGGTCAGGGCCGCAAGCGACACACCGCGCGCATCAACGATGGGAAAGCTGAGGTCGGTGACGCCGTGAACGAACTCACCCTCTATCCGCTCATAGCCCCGGCTCGCGATATCGCCGATGCGGCGACCGTAGCGCTTGAGTTCCCTCACCGGAACGGAGGGCTTCGCCTGGCTGAGGATCCATTCCTGCACCCAGGTGGGCTGGAAGGCGATGATGGTGCGCCCCGAGGCGGCACGAACGGCCGGACTGGCGGCGCCCACGCGCACCCGGATGGCAATCGAAGCCGGACTGTCCACCTGAGCAATGATGCGCTGACTGACGCCATCGAGCACGGCCATGTGAATTGCCTGCGACGCTTCGAGGGCGAGCGCATTCATGATCGGCTGTGCGGCATCCATCAGTCGCCGAAATGGCGGAAAGAGCGTCGCAAGGCCGAATAGCTGGGTCGAGAGGACGAGAGCCTCCTCGCCCGGCGGCCGCACCAGGTAGCCGCGCCGCTCGAGCGCAAGCACCACGCGATAGATCTCCTGCAACGAGCGGCCAAGGCGCTGCGCGATCTGGCTCGGGGTGACCGGCGCGGCAAGCGTCGCCAGCAGTTCGAGGACGTCGAGGCCCTTTTCGAGAGCGGGGGCGGTGTAGGCGGGCTTTTCGGAAGGCGCGCGGCGCACGGCAACCGCTTCGGTCGCCGCGAGAGATACCTTCGCGTTTGTCGGTTTCGGTCGCTTCGCCATGAATCGTTACCGCAGTTGCTGCCAGCCCGTCGATTCCCTGTCGCCTAGCACGGGGAAGCGATCCGAGGCACAGAAATCCGGGGCTATTCCCAGAGCATCAACCAGCCCGCCCCGGGGCAATCGAACAGGTGCGTGACGCCGGTTGGCACGCCGTCCGCCAGCGGCAGGGCCTTCACGCTCGCCGAATCCCAGCCGGCCACGAGGAGGTGGCCGTCCAGCACGAGCAGGTGCTGCGGCCACTGCGTCTGCGTATCCAGTTCGGAAACCAGGACCGGAACCGGTCCGGAGACATCGAAGGTCGCGACGGTATTGATGCTGCGGTTCGCCAGATAAACGTGGCGCCCGTCGGGCGACCGCTGGATGTCGCCGGGATAGTTGCGGCGCCAACGCGTCGTCCCCGGCCGCGTCTCGCGGGTGCTCCCGATGTCGGCCCAGTTCGCCGCGGGGTCGCCGCGCTTGCCGACGATGAGATTGGAGCCGAGTTCGCCGCTGATTGCGAGACGCCCGTCGGGCAGGACGACGCCGTGGCGCGGGCCGGCATTGGCGGGAACCGCCGTGGTGCGCAACGCGGTGAGCGCCTCGGCCGCCGGCCTTGAAGGGTCCACGCCGAATTCGCGCACGAGATCGGCCCCGAGATCGATGACGATGAGGGTGTCGCCGTCGAAGAAGGCCTGGTGCGGGTGGGCGTCGTCCTGCCGCTCGATTTCGGGGCCGCCGCCGCTGAGCCGGATAAGGCCGACTGCGCCATCGAAACTGCCGTCGGCCGTCAACCGCTGCACGCCCAGCGTGCTCGTCGTGTAGTTGGTTACAACCAGGAGCCGGCCGCTCGGATCGACCGTGAGGTGGCAGGGCTCGGCGCCCTCGCTCGGCTTCTCGCCGAGCGTCGTCGCCGCGGCGCCGTCGATCCGCCAGGCGTGAATGGCGCCGTCCGACCCAATGCCCGAGGTACCGTAGACAACCGGCAGCCTGGGATGGCGCGCGAGGCTCGACAACTGATTGACGCGCGCGATTGTGTCGCCGCGCCAGGTGCCCCCTTCCTCCACCCAGCGGGTCAGACCGTGCAGCTCGAACGTCCCCCGGGATGCCACGAGCAGCGACCGGCCCTCGGAAAGCGTGAACGCAGACATCGTCTCCTCCCTGTTCTACTCAGATGCGCCGGGACCGAAGCCGTCCCACTGCGCGACCAGCCTGCCCGCGTCGACGACGTGGGCACGGCGCAGCATCGCGAATGCCATGCAGACGTGGTTGGGCACGATTTCGATACGCATGCCGACGGGGAGCGCCGGCGGCGCGCCATCGCCGAGCCAGCGCAACCAGCCGTGCTCTTCGGACATGCGTTCGAGCACCCAGCCGGGCGCGTTGACGAGCAGGCCGTGGCCCGGAAACTCGTGCCGATGCGCCGAGGCCGGCACCAGATCGGTGCTCAGCGATTTCGAACCCGCGTCGATGCAGGCCCGGCCCGGCTCGGGATGGCTCACGACCGTGGCGATGACGCGAACGGCGGTCGTTTCAAGACTGGCATTGCCGAGCGCGATCTGGCCAACATCGTTGAAGGCGTAGATGCCCGGACGTATCTGCGTCACGCCCGGCACATGGGCGACTTCGCGTGCCGAGGCCGAAGCGCCAAGCGACACGACGGTAAGCGGCACCCCACGCGCACGGATCGCGTCAGCGGTCCTCACCATGAACTCACCGGCCGCCCGGGCACGGGCCGCGAGATCGGGCTCGTCCGCGGCAGCGTACGTCGTGCCTTCGTGGGTATAGATGCCAATCAGCTCGATGCCTGGAATCGCCTGAACAGCGGCTGCGACATCGGGTGCACGGTCGGCGGTAACGCCTTCGCGCCCTAGGCCGGAATCGATCGCCAGCATCATTCGGGCAGTCGCGCCTGCGGCCGCAAACGTGGCGCCGATGCTCGCCGCCGCGGCCTCGCTGTCGGTCGCAAGGACGAGGTCGACCTGGCGCGACAGCGCGAGAGCACGCTCTGCCTTGTCGCTGCCGACGATCGGGTTGGCGACTAACAGCCGCTCGATACCGGCGGCCGCGAATCCCTCGGCCTCGCCGAGCTTGGCAACACAGAGCCCGTCGGCGCCGCGTGCGATCTGGCGCCGGCCGGCCTCCGCCATTCGGTGAGTCTTGGCGTGAGGGAAGAGTTCGACCCCGGCCGAGCGCGCGATGGCGGCCATCTCGTCGAGATTGCGGTCGAGGATCGCGAGGTCGAGCACGAGACCAGGTGTCGCCACAGGAAGATCGATCCAGCTCGGATCGGCCGCATCGCCGCCTATGGATGCCGCGGCCTTACTCATGAGAGACTCCCGGGGTCAGCGTCCGGCCGGCACGCTGGCCGGTGACGCAGCTGTTCTCGACGGCGAAGCGACCGTTGACCAGCACGTGCACGATCCCGGTTGCCGCCTGGCGCGGATGCTCATAGGTGGCGTTCGCCCTTATGTTGTCCTTGTCGAAGACGACGAGGTCCGCCTTGGCTCCGGCCACGATCCGGCCGCGATCGGTGATCCGCAGGCGATCGGCGGCCGAACTGGTCATATGGCGCACGCACTCTTCGAGCGTCAGGATGCGTTCCTCGCGCACATAGGTTTCGAGCATGCGCGGGAAGGTCCCCCAGGATCGCGGGTGCGGGCGGTCGCCGACGAGGATGCCGTCGCTGCCGACAGTATGTTCGTCGCGCTGCATCAGGGTGCGTACGTGCTCCTCGACGCCGAAAAAGAGGATGCAGGGCGCCGCCCGGCGCGTGGCGATCAATACATCCAGGGCGAGTTCGGCGGGCGAGGTGTTGAGCCTGCGCGCCGCGTCGGCGAGGCTGCCTTCCATCATCCATTCCATGTCCGGCGCTCCGGGGAGCCCCGCCAGATAGACGCTCGACCAGTTGACGGTGAGGCCCTGATGGCCGTCTGACCCCGTGACGTCGAGCGCCTCGATGATCCGTTTGCGCGTCTCCGGATCGCCCAGGCGTTCCATCTGCTCATCGCCGGTGCCGGCGAGAGCCCAGCTCGGCAGCTGCGACAGGAGCGTCGTCATGCCGGCGAGATAAGGATAGGAATCGAAGCTGAGGTCGACCCCGTCGGCGATCGCCTCATCGAACATGGCAAGCAGCTGCGGCAGCCTGCCCCGGTTGATTTCGAAGCTGAGATGCGTGTGGGCGAGGTGTAGCGCGACGCCGGACCGACGGGCGATCTCGAAACATTCCGCATATCCGCCCAGCGCGTCGGCGCCATAGTTGCGGTGATGCGGACAATAGAAGCCGCCATACTCGGCCACTATCTCGCAGAGCGCGACCAGTTCGTCGGTATCGGAGTACATAGCCGGCACGTAGGTCAGCCCCGTCGAAAGGCCGACGCCGCCCTCCTCGAGCGCTCGGCGGAGCAGCGATTTCATCTGTTCGAGCTCGTCGGGCGTCGCGAGCCGCGGCGCGTTGCCCATTACCAGCATGCGCAGATTTCCGTGCGGCACGAGGTAGGCGCAGTTGACCGCCGTATTGCCGTCGAGACGCTGCAGGTATTCGCCCACCGTACGCCAGTTCCAATCGAAGCCAGGCGGGTCGTCGTTCCAGCCTTTGATCTGGCCGCGGATTTCGGCAAGCGTCGCATCGTCGACCGGGGCATAGCTCAGGCCATCCTGCCCGAGCACTTCGGTCGTCACCCCTTGGCTGAGCTTGGACGTATGGTCGGGGTTCACCAGCACCTGCAGGTCCGAATGCGTGTGCATGTCGATGAAGCCGGGGGCGATCACCAGCCCCCCGATGTCGACGACGCGATCGGCCGCCGGGCGCCGCGCACCCTTGAAGATGCCGGCGATGCGATCGCCGATCACGAGCACGTCGCCGCGCACCGGAGCATTGCCGAGGCCGTCGACGATGAGGCCGCCGGCGAACAGGGTAGAATGGGTATTCATAAATCTTCGACTTCGAGCTTCCGGTTGGTCCTGGCACTCAGGTAGATGGCATCCGTCACGGCGACGACGCGGGCGGCGAGGCGCGCAGTCAGACCCGGCGGAGGCGGAGCGCCGAAGGCGCATTCGATCAGCGCCTTGGTGGGCGCGCCGGGGTCGTAGACGCCGGAAGCCTCGGGAGCCCCGTATTCCACAACTTCCCCATTGGCGCGCACGAGGCGCAGCGTATCGGCGACGGAGTCGACCCAGAGCTGACCGTTGTGGCCGTAGAGGGCCATATGCCATTGCGGCCGCGCCAGGTAGGGGTGGGTGGACGCGGCGCTGAGCGCGGCGGAGCCGCCGCCGGCGAACTCGGCATTGACCGTGGTGTGAAGGTCGATGTCGCTGCCCGGCGGGAAAGTGCTGGCGTTGAGCGCGACGATCGGCTGTCCTGTCAGCCATTCCACCATGCCGAGCTGATGGGACATGGTCACCGCCGCGGAACCGCCGCCCGAAATGGCCTTGTCGGTATAGGTCGCGGTGTTGGAAGCCGCCTCGCCGCCCCAGCCGCCGTCGCTGCCGCCGGAGAGCAGGCCGCGCGTATTGACCGCAAGGTGCATGGCCATGTGCTCGATCCGGCCGATCTCTCCGGCCTCGATCAGCCTGCGGCTCAGGGAGAAGACCGGCGCCGCGGGCCAGCCGAAGCCGACAAGCAGTGTCCTGCCCAATCGCTCCGCGGCATCGCGCATGCGGCGGGCAGGTTCGGCACTCAGCGCGAACGGCTTTTCGACGAGCACGTGCGCACCGGCCTCGAGGGCGGCGATAACCTGTTCCTCATGGGCAACCGGCGGGCTCGAGACCACGACAATCCCCGGTTCGCTCGCCAGCGCATCCCGCCAGTCGGCAAAATGCGCGACGCCGAACTGCGCGCCAAGGCGCGCGGCGGTGTCCGCATCGGGGCTGGAAAGGGCGACGAGCTCCACCCGCGAATCGGCCTTGAGGGCCGGCAGATGGCTCGACTGCGACCAGGCTCCGGCGCTCAGAACCGCTGCCTTGATGCGTTGGCTCATTTGCCCACACCTGCGGTGAGCGCCCCGACGACGTGACGCTGGAAAATGAGCACCAGCACGGCCGGCGGCAGCATGGACATGACGGTCGCGGCGGCGAGCGCGTTCCAGTTGAACTGCTGTACCGACTGGAAGCCCGCAAGAAGCGGCGGCACCGTGAGCTGGTTGGTGAGGACGAGCGCGTAGAAGAACTCGCTCCACGCCTCGAGGAAGACCAGCACGCCGGCCGCGACCAGCCCGGGCCGCGCAATCGGAACGACGATGATCCACAGCGTCTGCAGGCGCGTCGCACCGTCGATCTCCGCGGCTTCCTCGATCTCCCGTGTCAATTGATCGAAGTAGTTCTTGAGGATCATGATCGCGAGCGGCAGCGTGAAGACGTTGTAGCTGATGATCAATGCCCATGGCGTGTTCAACACGTCCATCACGCGGAAGGCGACGAAGAACGGACCGATGATGGCGATGGCGGGCACGATTCGGGTTGCGATCACCGAGAGCTCCAGGGCCCGCGCACCGCGGAACGGGTAGCGCGACAGGCCGTAGGCGGCCAGACCGGCGACGAGCAGATTGAGCACCACGAGGCAGGCGCTGACGAAGAAACTCTGCCCGATCGCCGGCAACAGCCGCGTGCCCAGATCCGTACTGCCGAACCCCTTGCCGCCGGTGTCGCCGATCAGCACCGCGACGTAGTTGTCCAGCGTGATGCTCGAGGGCACGAGGGGAAACGGTTTGGTACCGAGCTGAACCGGCGTGATCAGGCTCGAGACCACGAGGTACCAGACCGGCAGCAGAATCCAGACGGCGAAGGCCAGCAGGCCCACGTAAAGGGCGACAGTCGCCGGCAGGCTGCGCCGCCGGCCGGTATCGGCTGGCGCTGCGGCCATCACAGCGCCTCCCTGCGGTAGAAAAGCTTGACGATCATGAGGCCGCCGATCAGGGCCGCGATGCCCAGGATGACGGCGAGCGCCGAGCCGAGGCCGATATTGGTGCTCACGAACAGCTGCCGGTAGATGAGGATGCTCAGGACCTGGGTGGTATCGCCGGGTCCGCCCTGCGTCATGGCGAAGATGACGTCGAACTGCAGGAAGGCGTAGATCACGTTGAAGACGACGACGGTGATCAACACGGGCCGCAGCCACGGCAGGGTGATGTAGGCGAAGCGCTGCCACCAGCTGGCGCCGTCGAGTTCCGCGGCCTCGTGCAGTTCGTCGGGCATGGTCTGCAGGGCGGCGAGCAGCAGGATGCCGGCAAAGCTTGCCTGACGCCACACGGCCGCCAGAACAGTGATGGGCAGCGCCGTGTTCGGATCCGACAGGAACGGGTGATAGTTATCCGAAAGACCGAGCATCACGAGCACGGCATTGAGTCCGCCGACGCTGCCGTCGGCGAACCACTTCCAGAGGATACCGATCACCAGCCAGGGCGTTGCCCACGGAATGATGAGCAGGGCGCGCGCGACACCGCGGCCGATGAACCGCTGGTTCAGCAGCATCGCCATGGCAAGCCCGATCACCGTCGCAAGGACCACGAAGCCGACCGAGAAGGTCACCGTAACCTGGACCGAACGCCAGAATACCGGGCTCGCGAAGATGATCTGGTAGTTCTCGATGCCGACGAACGGCCCGAAACTGGCGCCGCTCGCAGGCACGTCGTGCAGGCTGTAGATAACCGTGAGCGCGGTCGGCAGGACCAGCAGGACGACCAGGATGATCGTCGCCGGCGCAACGAGCTTCAGACCGAAAGCACGATCGGCTTTCGGGGCAAGCTCTGCCAGATCAGTTGCCGCCGCCAAGTGCGTCCACCTCCTTGTTGGCCACGACAGGCCAGCATCCAGCCACCTTAATGGATGGATGAGGTGCCATCGCCCCGAAAACGGGCGATGGCACGGGTCGAAGCGGGATTAGAGGGTGCGCCCGCCCTGAGCGTCCCTGGCGGCAGCGGTCAGGTCCTCGACGGTCTTTGCCGGGGTGGCCTGGCCGAGCAGCAACGCGTGGATGATGTCGCCGACCTTCGCCTGGAAATCCGGATACCACGGCAGGGTCCGGGCCGGGACAACGTCCGACTTGGTCGCGAACGTATCCGACAGCTGGGCAAGATCGTAATAGTCGGGGAACGACTCCACCACCTGGGGATCGGTGAAGAACCCGGCATAGGGGGCAGCGAGGCCGGCAGCCTTGGCCCACTGATTGAACACCTTGAAATTGCCCTCGGCGTCCTTCCAGCCGTAGTACTTCATCAGCTCCCAGGCCGCGAGCCGCTCTTCTTCGCTGTCCGACTGGCCCAACTGCAGGACTTCGCCGATCTGCAGCGTCAGCGGACCGGCCGCGGTCATCTTGACGTTGGCCGACTGCGGGCCCTCGAGGGCGTGGATCGACGTCAGGAAGTAGTGGTGCAGCACGAAGAACGCAGCGTTGCCCTGCGCCATCTCGTTCGACAGCTTCGCCGGATCGTCGGTGAGCAGCGACTTGGGCGCCAGACCCTCCTGGTACATCGTCTGCCACCACTCGAACACGCCCACGGTCTTGGGATCGTCGGCGAATACCGGCTGACCGGCGCTATCGAAGGCGGTGATCTGTTCGTTCAGCAGGTAGGTATGCAGGTACTCCTCGCAAAACTCCTTCACCCAGTAGGCGACGTAGGGCGCCGGAATGGTGCTCGAGAGCGACTTCGAGGCGTCGTAGATTTCCTTGAGCGTGGTCGGGACCGCGAGACCGGCGTCGGTGAGGAACTTCTCGTTGTAGTGCAGCATGTGCACCGCCGAGAAATAGGGGGCGCTGATCACGTCGCCGGCGGCGTTGACATGGCGGGCGCGGGCGCTCTCGAACATGTCGGCGAGCATGTCGTCGACACCGGGCAGGCCATTGAGCGTGGTCGCCCAGCCCTCGTCGACGAACTTCTGCGAGTTGTAGGAGAAGTTGTAGTAGAGGTCGATCCTGTCGCCACCGCGCAGGCGCGTCTGCAGCGCCGGGGTGTAGCCGAGGTTCGGGATGATGGCGACGTTGACCGCCGGGTTGCCGGCCGCCGTCCACTCGTCGACCAGCGACTTGATGGTGTCGGGCTGAAAGTCCCAGGCGAGCATGTCGAGCGTGCCCGTGTAGGCCGCCCGGGCCGTTCCGGTCATCAGCCCCGGCATCAGGCCTGCCGCCAGCGCGGACGCGCCGCCGGCTTTGAGGAACGAGCGCCGGTTCAGCGAGCCGGTGGCCTTGGAAATGGTGGATGTCATGATTCTTTCTCCTCACTGGTGGACGAAGCTGGACCGAAGCGAAGCAAGGACGATGGGGTACTTGCGGTGACCCCCGCGGATCTCCGGGATTCGGCCTCAGCCGGCCCGGCTCGGCACGTGCGAACCCGCTCCTCGCCTCTTGCTGCCAGTCGTCCCGTCGCACGGGTGATACGCAACCCGCATTCCGGCATCTTCGGCTGACGATGCTACGCCAGCCTCTACCATATATCAACGTCTAGTTTTGCATATGAGAGTGGGCGCGTTGGTTTTCCGGTTTCCGGAAACGCGGACTTCCGGCAGCCGATCCGGCAAGGTGCGGTTCGACACATGGCGGTTGTATGACGGCAGTTGTCGTCGGCCGTCAGGGCCTGGACGGGTACCCGATGCGAACCGCGGTTCCAGCGAAACTGACGTGAGCGGCGCCAGCTGACGAGGAGCTCGCTTCCGTCAGAGCTCGACCCGATAGGTGGACGCGGCGTTCCGCTCGAAAAGGGCGGTGCGCTCGTCCCCCGAGAGATCGGCGACGGCCACGTCGTAGCAGCGCCACAGGTCACGATACGATGTGAAGAGTTTGTCGACGGGGAAGTTCGAGGCGAACATCGACCGGCGGGTTCCGAAAGCGTCGAGGGTCTCCAGCACGACCGGCCGGATGCTGCTTGCCGTGACCTCGGGGTCCCACATGCCGAAACCCGCCAATTTGACGGAAATGTTGTCGCACGCGGCGAGCGCTCTCATGCCGGACTTCCATTCCCGCCAGCCCGACAACGTCCGGTCGACCCAGGCTCCCGCCTGGTTCACAACCATGGCGGTCTCGGGGCAGCTTTGCGCCACCTGCGCCGCCTCCGCCATCTGACCGGGATAGAGCGCCAGGTCGAAGCTGAGGTTCCTCGCGCCGAGCAGGCGCAACCCCCGGGCGAACGCCGGATCCGCCCAGAGGTTTTCGCTGACGTATGTCAGCTCCGGGTTGGCATGATAATTGGTCACATGCCGGATGCCGCGGAACGCCGCGTTCTCGGTCATGCGGTCCAGCACCTCGTCGAGGTCCTCGCGGCGAAGATCGGCATGCCCCACGATACCCAGCGGAATCGGCGCCCGGTCGGCCACGGACTGCAGATGCGCCACTTCGGCCAGAGGGTCGGCGGCGGTTGCTTCGACATGCACCGCTCCGACGATTTCGAGCGTGTCGCCCGCCTCACCCATGAACTCGTCGAGCAGATAGCTCCTCGCGATCGGCTCGTTGGAGCCGATGAAGCTCTCGGTCGGCTTCTCCAGCCATGGATAGAGTCCCGTGGAAAGGTCCCACAGATGAATGTGGGGATCAAAAATGCGGAGCACGCTTCACCTCCAGCGGGCTCTTTCCTGCAGCCCGCCCGTTCCGGGAACGCGCTCGCTTTCCGCAGCAGCCCGTCGCCCGGCGTCAGGCTGCCGGACAGCGGCAGTTCCTTCAAGGCCATGCCGGCCCTTCCACACCCGGACGCCCGGCCGCCGATCTGCCCGACAGTATTGACGGCGGATCGGGCCGGAGCCTAGCTGTCGCTCACGGTTATCAGGCAGGGGACGCGTGTGTCCGGAGGACGGATCAGGGCGCTGCGGGCGCTCACGGTGCGCGGCGGCGGCGGCGACTATCACGACCAGGCCGAGGAGCACTGGATCAACAACCGCATCGCGACGCCGATGTCGAAGTTCCCCGCCTATCGGGAGACGCGCAGCAGCTTCGGGCTCAATGTGCTCGGCACTCTCATCGTCGAGGTGGAGGCCGAGGACGGCACCGTCGGCTTCGGCGTTACCACCGGCGGCCAGATCGGCGCGTGGATCGCTGAGACGCACTTCGCCCGATTCGTCGAAGGTCAGGACGTCTCCGATATCGAGACCATCTGGGAGCAGATGTTCAAGGCCAGTCTGTTCTACGGACGCCGCGGCATCGTGCTCAACGTCATCTCGGCCATCGATCTCGCGATCTGGGACCTGACCGGCAAATTGCGTGATGAACCGGTCTGGCACCTGCTCGGCGGCAAGGCACAGCCGGAACTGACGTTCTACGCCACGACCCCGAGGCCGGAGATTGCAAGGTCGCTTGGCTTCATCGGCGCCAAGATGCCGCTGGTCAACGCACCCTCCGACGGCGAGGAGG